>JBAXWO010000469.1:0-2839 GCA_037128375.1 bacterium | reverse complement strand
TGCCTTAGCATCCCACCAGTCAGGCTGGTGCCTGACGTTAGTATGAGCGTCAGCCATCTCTCCGGGTCTCATTCCGGAAATCACGTCATGACGCAGAATATATGTTCGGCATGAAATACCATGAGGGGAAGAACGCAATGAAAGCAGCGGATTGGCCGTACCCTAACCTCTGGCGTGCGGCATGGATATGCTCCTTGATCCTCGTCCTGCCCGCTCTGATCGCGGTGGGCGACAACGACAAACCCCAGGTGGTTCGACCGGTTGCGCAGGACGTACCGGCGGCGACTAACGCTCTCAAGAGAGTACATGCGTTTGTAAGCGGGGTGGTTCAGGGCGTCGGCTTCCGGAACTTCACTACGTCAAAGGCAACAACGCTCAAACTCAAAGGATGGGTGAAGAACCTGAAGGATGGTCGGGTTGAACTCGTTGTCGAAGGCCCGGCAGTTGGCATCGACAAACTCATGGAGGCCGTGGCAAAAGGACCCAGTGGATCTCGGGTGGACAAAGTCGAACGGAACGAAGAACCTCCCACCGGCCAATTCAAACAATTTGAGACTCTTCGGTGACGGAACACAGGCCGAACACGGTCTCGCACGCGACGTCGCTACCCGCGCCGCGCGTGGAGACCCACGTTGAACTAATGATGGAATACATCAGGACGCGAAGCGCCTGTCGATTGTTGAGGGCGAGGTCAAAGGTGGCGGGATACGAGGGCGGTTAGATAAGCTAGAATTAAATATCCTATAACGCCGCGAAGTGGTAAGAGCATTCGGCAGGAAGTCGTGTGAGGCCGAATGACTCAGGGGATTATTCGTCAGGTGTTCAGGGATCACTATTCCGCCTACTGTCAAGCCCGGCGGCTGTCGTGGCGCGAACGGTGGGCGGCGCACCAACTCCAGACCTGCCGCACCGAAGATCAGGGCTATCACGTGCTTCGTTGCGCGGCGGGCGATTACGAAGCCACCCGATTCAACTCATGCAAACACCGCAGTTGTCCGGTGTGCGGCAGTGGCGAGACGGACAAATGGGTGCGGGAGCAGGATGCGCTCGTCTTGCCGTGTCCCTACCATCAGATCGTGTTTACGATGCCCGACGGGCTGCATCCATTGTGGCTCTATAACCGCGCGGTCTTCACGAATCTCCTGTTCCAGGCGGCGTGGGAATCGCTGCAGGCCTTTACCGACGATCCCCGCTGGCTGGGGGCGAGCCGTAGGCGTGTCGCGGCATGCCGTGCATGAAATCTGGCGGCGCAACGAACTCAAGCCGCATCTGGTCAAGACCTTCAAGCTGTCGAACGACCCGCTGTTCGAGACCAAGTTCTGGGATGTCATCGGCCTGTATCTGGACCCGCCGGAGCACGCCTTGGTCCTGTGCTGTGACGAGAAGAGTCATTGTCAGGCGTTGGAGCGGTCGCAACCAGGCCTCCCTTTGGGAATCGGCCACATCCGCACACAAACCCACGACTACATCCGGCATGGTACTATCACGCTGTTTGCTGCCCTCAACGATCTTGACGGCAAGATCATCTCCCGTACCGAGGAGCAGCACACGCACGTGCATTGGCTGCGGTTTCTCAAGCAGATCGACCGCGAAGCACCTGAGGGCCTCGAACTGCATCTGATCGCAGACAACTACGGAACCCACAAGCACGAACGGGTGCGCGCTTGGCTGGCAAGGCATCCCCGCTTCCATATGCATTTCACGCCTACCGGGAGTTCGTGGCTCAACCTGGTCGAACGTTTCTTCCGTGATCTGTCGCAGGACGCCATTCGGGATGGCAGCTTTTCCCATGTGCGCGAACTCGTGGCCGCGATCGAAGCCTACTTGGCGGAACGCAACCTCGCCCCGCTGCCCTACCGCTGGCACAAAGACGGTCACGCTATCCTTGAGAAAATACACCGCGCAAGAATCGCGGCCGAGAAACACTGTGTTATGTAAGCGCATTTAAGGGACAGCACATTAGCGCGGCTCAGGCTGAACGCTGACGTTCGCCAAATCGAAAATGATTGCCTGAAACAACGGTATGAAGTATAGTCATACCACAAATAAGAGGAGGCAATTATGGCTGTTGCAAAAATCGCTATTTCGTTGGAAGAGGACATCCTTGTTGAACTAGACCGCCTGGTGAGGCGGCATATTTTTCCCAATCGGAGCCGCGCCATTCAGGAGGCGGTAAAGGAAAAGGTCACGCGTCTCTCCGCCAACCGTCTTGTGACTGAGTGCGCAAAACTCGATCCCAAGGCGGAACAGGCCTTAGCGGAGGAAGGAATGTCAAAGGAGGTTACCTCATGGCCAGAATATTGAGGGGCGACATCGTCTGGGCTGACCTGAACCCGGTAAAGGGGCATGAACAGGCCGGGCTTCGCCCAGCCCTCATTCTTAGTCCGGAGATCTTTAATGATCGATCTGGAACCGTAATTGCCATGGCCCTCACAAGCCAACCCCAAAAGGCCGGATTCCCGCTCACCATGGAAATCACGAGCGTTTCCCTCCCCAAGCCGACATGGGTGAAAATCAGTCAGATCCGAACGCTCTCCGTTGAACGACTTGGCAAACGCATGGGCCACGTTTCAGATGATGAGATGAGTCAAATCGTCGAAGGACTCAATGAAATTATAGGCGAACAAGCAAATTCAGGCTATCGCCGCTGAGCGCGGCTCATCCTGATTTGCGCCGTTCGGTGAAATTATGACATGGACAGGATGAGAAGAAATGATGCATGGGAGGGTGAGCGGAAGGTGAGCGGGGTCACCCATCAAAGAGAAGGAGTCAACAGACAATATTCCGCCGTGCCGCCGCGAGGCGGATTTCGTTCTTCGTTTCATGTCTTTGCTCCGTC
>JBAXWO010000468.1:0-2846 GCA_037128375.1 bacterium | reverse complement strand
GGGCGCGGGGCTGATTCTCGCGGGCAGGCGGAGCGTGGCGTGCGTAAACCTGACGGACGGCAGCCAACGCTGGAGCCGTCCGATCGCGGGGAGCACGGGGCGCGGCACGCTCTGCGGGCAGGAGGTACTGATTCCAAGTGACCGGACGATTCTGCGCCTGCGCGTGGAGGACGGAACGACGCTCGGATCGGTGCGGGCGCAGACGATGGACAATCTGCCTTTGGGCAACCTGTATGTGCATGGTAGTCAACTGTTGGTGGTCGGGCTTGAACGTCTGTATGCGCTCGTGGACGCCCGTCCGGCCTTTGCCCGCCTGAAAGAAGGTCTGGCGCGGAACCCGACTGCGGAGGCATACGCAGAGCGCGGCGGGCTGTACGCGGGGCTTGGGTATCCGGCGGAAGCGGCTGCGGATCTGCGGGAGGCGTGGAAACTGCAGCGGGGCTTGGCCGGCGAGGAATCCGCCCGGGGGGCGCTGTTGAAGGCGCTGTGGCGCGCGGCGGAGCAGGAGCCGGGCGCAGCGGACACGTTTGGTTCGGAGGCGCAACAGATCACCGCAGCAGCGGGAGAGCGAGCCGAGGCGATCTGGCGCCTGGCGCAGTACCGGGAGCGTGCCGGGAGCACCCATGCGGCGCTGACCCTGTATGCGGCGCTGATTGCGGCGCCTGACGCAACCCTGTCTTTGGCATCCGGCGAGACGAGATGGAAGACATCGACGCGCCGGGCGGCCGCGCAACGCCTCCGGACGTTGCTGGCGAACGACGAGCCGCAATACCGGGCGCTGCTGGAGAAGCCGGCCGCGCAGGCGCTGGCCGGGCTTGGGGCGACGCCTGCCTGCACGACGCTGGTCGAGGTGGCGACGGTTTTCGCGGGAACAACAGCGGGCAGAGACGCGGCGTTCCAAGCCGCGCGACTGGCTGCGGAGCATGGCGATCTGGGTACGGCTGAGGTGATCCTGCAGCGCGCGCTGGCATTGTCGTTTCCCCCGGCTCGCGCGCCGGTGGTGGAGGAACTGGTGCGGCTGTACATGGATCGGATGAAGTGGCCCCGTGGCGTGACGCAGTTGCTGGAGGAGTGGCCGCAACTGGGCGGCGGGTTGCCGGTTCCGGACGCGCTGGCGCGGGCCTCAACGAACGCCGTGGCGATGCAGCGCGCTTTCGCCACGCCGCTTCCGCCCTGGCGACTGCGCTGGCGGGGCGAACGGAAGGCAGCCGCAACCTCGATCGTCAGCCCCGCCGGTTTGCTCTACTCCCAGTCAGGGAATGAGGCCTCCTACCGCCAAGCGAAGGAGCCGTTAAGGCAAGCTGACTGTGGTTGCCTGGATCTGGACACCGGCAAGGTCCGCTGGCAGCGGGATGGGCTTATTTACACGGTGCCCTTTCAGCCGGCTGAACGCAAGGGAATGAGCAGCCGTCACCTGATTTCCGTAGACTTCAGTGGAAACACGGGAGACGGGGTCATGGATCTTTGGTCAGGCGCTGTGACGACCAATAGGATACCGACGGCCAAGGACTTGTACGGGGTATCGGGGAATACCGCAGTAACCCGGATTGGAATGGCGGTTGTCGTGCGCAACGACGTGCTGGCAGGTGTTGACGCGCTCACCGGACACAGGATCTGGTCGCGTGGAGATTTGGACATGACGGCGGGTTATAATCAATGGCGGGGCATGTCCTCGCTGGCAGGCGCGGTTGTCGTAAACGGCTCGGCGCAGGAGGATGGCAGCGTCATGCCGACATCGTTTGACCTCTGTTCAGGCGCGATCTTGTCCCGGCGTTCTTTTGCTGCGGCCCGCGAGTACGGGATCTGGTCTCCGCGCGTCGCGTCATTGAGAAGTCTCGCAGACCCGCTGATCATCGATTTTCTTGATCCCGTTCTCGAAAACAAGCGCCTGAGCAAGCGGAATTCACGGACCGGCGCGGTGCTCTGGACGTCGCCGCCGGACCTCGCCATTGTCAAGTTTCAGGCCATTTACGACAACGATACGGTGCTGGCCGAGACCGAATCCGACGAGTTGGTGGTGTTCAGGGGGGCGGACGGGAAGATTCTGTGCCGCTCGCTGGAGAAACGGTTCTCCTACACTCAGTCCGGTTGGGCGTCAGCCCTCTGCAGCATCGCATTTCCGGACGCTGCCCCTTCGATGTGGACGTTCGGGGCGATCGGCGCCGGCAACGCCGTGGCCGCGTTTCGTTCTCAGAAGAGCGGAACCAACGAGCTGATGGTGCTCGATCCGGCGATCGGCACGGTCACGTTTCATGGCCTGCTGCCATACCGGAACGAGATACAGGTAATGCCCATACTGTCGCTGGCGCCTGCGATGACAAACGGTCTCATGGTATGGGTGAAGGACCAGCAGGATAGGTCAGCGGCCCAGGACTTCATTCAGATCGTCAACTCCCAGGACACTTCCTCCAGCGGATGGCGCCTGCCGCGCACCGCAGATGTCCGCGATCCGAAACGCTCGTATTTCACCCCGTTCTTCGCGAGAGAATTGATTGTTATGGTGTCCTCTGATGAGACGTTGGCGTATGAACACGATCCGGGTGAAGGGGCGAAGAAGTGAGGAAGTCGAAAGAATCGAGGGACTCGACTCATTCGAATGAATCGATTCTCTCGAATCCATCGACAGAAGAGGAATGAAGCCATGAGACCCGATTTGCCGAAACTGAAGAACTGCCGCGTCGGGTTGAGCACGCTCTGCTTCGCCTGGCTCGTCGTCGCGACCTGCCTTGCCGGCGCGCGCGGGTTGGCGGCGGAAGCCTCCACCAACGACCCGCCGGCCGTGGCGAATGCGGTTGCGGAGCTTGACGCGGAGGTCAATACCTGGCTGGCTCGCGCCACGGATGCCC
>JBAXWO010000467.1:0-2847 GCA_037128375.1 bacterium | reverse complement strand
ATAGCCAGACAGTTGGAGAGGCGGTGGGCATTCTCCATTTGACGTTTCTCGACCCTGCAACCGCTTTTCAAAATGCGGTGGTAGATTTCGATTCCCCAGCGCCGGGCATAGAGCCTTCGGCACGCTGCGGGGCAAGGGCGGCTGAGAGAAGCAAGGAGATCGAACCGATGAAGAGAGTGATCGAGAAGTTGATGAACCACCTGGGGCTTCCGGGGGATGCCAGTGAAGACGTGATCCTGGAGAAGATGCAGGGACTTCCCGGCCTGAACCCCATGCTTTGGATTACCGGATGTCGGGCCTGCAGGCCGGCACGCGGTTCCTGGGCGTGACGGTGGCTTGGTTTGCCTGGTACAAGTGGCGGCAGGAGTAGTAGGAACACATTCTCCACGCATCAGATCGTCGAGATGTGGGTGCCTTGTGGGTGCTGTTCGATCGTGCGCCCCATTCATCACGGGACAAATTGAATCTTTTTTCGTGGCGTGGCACAGGTATGCCACTTTTGGCGTGGGTGCCTGTGGGTGCGTTTGTGGGTGCTTACGGCCATTGATTTTCGGATTTTTTCAGACTGCCGCCCAAAATGACGAAAAAAGAAAAACCAGCATATTTCCTAAGAAACACGCTGGTTTTAGGGGTTAAAATGGTCGGGCCGAGGAGATTTGAACTCCTGACCTTCTGCACCCCAAGCAGACGCGCTACCAGTCTGCGCTACGGCCCGATTCTCAATGAAAGCGCGGGGAAGTTATCAGCTGCCCTTCTCACCGTCAAGGCATGAATCCAGCAGGGCATCCCATTTTCCAGGGGCATCCGCACCCTCTTCCTCAACCGCGGCATCCTTGCGCAGGTTGCCTACAAATCGCGTCAATGCCCGCCCACGCCGCTCGTGCCTGAGTAAATCCCGGATACGATCCCGCACCTCCTCAAAGGCAAGCGGTTCACCCACCTCCTGATTAAGTTTCTCAACCAGATGGAAGCCGAGAGGCGTCTCAATCACTTCGCTGAGATCGCCCACTTCGAGGTCCTCGAAAACCGCCTTGTCGAACTCCGGCACCGTCGTTCCCCGGGGAACCCAGCCCAGCCCACCCCCGGCCTCCTTTCCGCTCGGGCACTCGGAATACGCCGCCGCCAGGTCACTGAAATCGCCGCCTTCCATGAGTTGCTGCCTGAGCCCGGCAAGTCGGGAGCGGGTCACGTCCTTGTCGGCCTCGCTGGACGTTGCCGGGCGCACGAGAATATGCCGCAGTTCAGCTTTGTCCGGAGTCATATAATCGTCGGGGTGCGCTTCGTAATAAGCGCGCAGTTCCGCCTCCGTGCACTCAGGTTCCGATGACGCCACCCGGTTCACGAGGTGATCCAGCTGCTTACCTGCCCGAATGCTGGCCACCAACTGCGCCCGAGTCAAACCCTGTCGGGCCAGCAGTTCTTCGAGCGGTTGCTCGCCGCCCACCCGTTTGACCATATCCTGCATGGCGGCCACCACCTCCGCCTCGGGAACCTCAATGTGCCGGCGTTTGACCTCCTCGATGAGCAACTGGGTGCCCACCGCATGGTCCTTCGCGCGCTTGGCCAACTCACCCATGTTACGGGCGATCTCGGTTCGCGGCATATGCCGACTATAGAAGTCAATCAGCCGTTTAAGTTCAGTTATGATCGCCTTTTCCGGTATCACCTGACCATTAACACGAATCGTCATCGCTTGTTTCCTTTCAAATAACCGGGGGCACCCCTACGGCCGGATGCAAGTATATCGGGGCGAGTTCCTCTGACGCCACGCCGTCCCGGAACCGCGCAGCCGCCACAAGGCCCACGTATCGGGCCTTCGGGATCCGCCGCTCACACACCCAGGATGCGCCCGCTGGACATGCCGCCTTGATCCCCTCGCCGATCCGGTCCCAGTCCGGGGTCACCCACACGGTTCCGGGCTCAACGGCCAGCCCCCTGTGCTGCGCTTCCCCCGCGACCGCCCAGCCCCCCTCCTGCCGGAGCCCTTCATCCCCGCGCTGAAAACGGCCCAACCACCATTCACCGCGCCGTGCATCGCCCGCCACGACGACCCGGGTCCCGCCCGTCTCGAGCATGATTTCCCAAGCCAGGGCGGCTGCACTCGACACCGCATACACCGGTCGGCCATCCGGCATGGCCATGGCGCGGACGGCTGAAACGGCCATGCGCAATCCCGAAAACGCGCCCGGTCCCACCCCCACCGCGAACAACTCCACCTGCGCCGGATCCATCCCGCCTTCCGCCATAGCCGCCTCAATCTCCGCAAAGACCTGCTGCCGCTGTGACCGGTCCTCTCGCCAGGTCCGCTCCAGTCGCACCCGGTTGTTTTCGAGAAGCGCCAGGCTCCCGCTCTCGGTGGAAAGCTCGATGGCCAGTGTAATCATACGCTTTTTTCTTGATTCTGTTCGGGGGGACGTAGATGATTCGCGGCTGCCAAACCATATGGCGAATGTAGCTCAGTTGGTTAGAGCATCAGATTGTGGATCTGATGGTCGCGGGTTCGAGCCCCGTCATTCGCCCCACCTAAATCAAGCCTTTCTGAGGATCAGTTCCTCGCCTCATTCCTCGCTGATACGACTTTGCTACGACCATTTCCCTCGACCCCTGACCTGTGCTGCTGTATGCCACGACAATCAACAGGAAATCCAAAAACAGGGGCGGGAAGGGGTTTTGAATCATGGCACAAGTCTTTGAACGGTCCGGTGTTCGGTATGCACGCTTCATGCATAACAAAAAGGATTACTTCCGGTCAACTGGTGTCGCCGTGCCTGGCACCAGCGCCCTGCTGATTCGCATGCACAAGATCCCGAAAGATGGAAAGGGTGGTCGTCTTGTCCCCCTCCGTCA
>JBAXWO010000466.1:0-2849 GCA_037128375.1 bacterium | reverse complement strand
GTATCTTCGGCACACTGATCACGGATATTATGACCGACAGTCTTGGGATCCCTCTTGAAGCAAGCACTGCTGTCTTCAGTGTCGCATTGGCGGTCACCTTCGCCGTGTGGTTCGCGAAGGAGAGGACGCTCTCGATTCATTCCATCTTCACCAGGCGAAGGGAGTCTTACTATTGGCTCGCCATCCTGTTCACCTTCGCATTGGGAACTGCAGCGGGAGATCTGATGGCCGAAAGCCTCGGCCTCGGCTATCTTGTCACCGGCATCATCGTTTGTGGCGTCATTGCCGCGACAACGATCGCTTGGCGTTTCAAACTGGATGCGGTGTTGGCGTTTTGGATGGCTTATATCCTGACGCGACCTCTGGGCGCTTCGCTGGGAGATTACCTTTCCCAGACACAGTCCAACGGCGGACTGGGACTTGGTGCCTCGATCACCACGGCAGTCTTCATTGCAGCGATTCTTGCGGTTGTCATATTCCTTACCCTTACCCATCGCGACTTCATCACTGTACCATCGACAGAGATTCCGACAGAAGAAAAACGACCTGCCGTCGTCTGGCAAGTTGTCATTGTGATGGTCGTGTTGGTGCTCGTGGCCGGATACGGTTACTCTTGGCGTCGTTCGCAACTCCAAAATCAGGCGACAGCCAACGCCTCGCCAGTTGCACTGCTGGGAGACTTGTCCGCTTTTCAACAGATTGTGGACGATACGTTAAGGCTTGTGCGTGCTGGCGATTTGTCTCACGCCAAATCGCGCGTTGCTGATCTGGAGTTCGCCTGGGATAACGCTGAGGCAAGACTTAAGCCTATGAATCCGAAAAAATGGTCTTCTGTGGACGATTCCATCGATGATGTTCTGAGAAGACTGCGTGCCGTTCGTCAAGATGCTGGCGCATGTACTACTTCCTTAGAAGCATTGATTGTTGTAATCAACGCCCTCGACCCGAGAGGGCCACATCAACTTTCGGAAGAAGCAGCGGGAAGATCTGACCAACCAACGAATGCACCTTATTCTTCGCCCGCAATGGGCTCGAAACGGTGATTCGTGACGTTGTGCCCAAATAATTGATCTTGCGAGGCAAGTCCGATCTGGGTACTCTGCCAATGACATTGGTGATATAACCATCTTTATTGGTTATGCGTGACCGGAGACAGGATATGATCGAACCCTTGCTAGGCTCCACGAACGCCGAGCGGACTCTGCTCTTTCTTCTTGCCCGCGGCGAGGGATATCCGAGCGAGATTGCCCGGCTGTTCGACACGGATATTTATGGCATCCAGAAGCAAATGGACCGACTGGAATCCGGAGGTGTGTTGGCAAGTCGAACGGCAGGAAGAACCAGACTTTACTGCTTCAACCCAAGATACCCCTTCTTAAAGGAATTGCGGGCGCTCCTCGAAAAGGCCTTGTCGTTCTATCCCGAGAATGAACAGGATCGTCTGCGCATTGTCCGGCAGCGACCACGTCGAAGGGGAAAGCCATTGTGAAGCCAGTCGCCGATATGACACGTTTGGAATTCGCGGCCTTCGTGGCTGCCGAGTTCCGCCGCCGCAATATCAACGTCGTGCTCTCTGGTGGTTCCTGTGTTTCGATCTACAGCCAGGAGAAGTACGTCTCCATGGATCTTGATTTTGTGAACGCGGGATTCACGAAGCGTCCGCAGATCAAGGACGCCATGGAGGCATTAGGTTTCCAAGAGGAAAACCGGTATTTCCGACACTCGGACGCAAAGTTCCTGGTCGAGTTTCCCCCCGGGCCGCTCGCTGTTGGGGAGGAACAGGTGAAGCAGATCAACGAGATCAAAACCGCAACCGGCATCTTGCGCATGATCTCGCCAACCGACTGCGTGAAGGACCGGCTCACCTGGTATTACCACAGCAACGATACGCAATGTCTGCAGCAAGCCATCCTTGTCGCCGCCGCGAATGTGGTTGACCTCGTAGAAATCGAGCGTTGGTCCAAGGCGGAAGGAAAGCACACCGCGTTCACTCAAATCAAAGAGAAACTGACAAATGGCGGCACAACCAAGCGGCGCACCTGACGCGAATACGCGCCGGTGGCCGCTGACGTTCGACCAGACAAAGGAGCAAGCATGTCGCGCCAGGGTAAGCCTGTAGAAGAGGGAAGGGAGGAAGGTCGAACGGAAATCTTCTGAAAGTGGCCTTACGGGGGAGGGGAAACCCGAAACCCGTCTGGGAAAGCGAGATCGCGCGCTCGGAAGCGAGCCTTGCCCGTATAGAGTAATCGAAGCGGTGAAGCGTAGGCCGCGAGCGTCAAAGCCGCGTGATTGAGCCCCGAAAGATCCATTGTTCCAGGCGGTTCTCGGCGTCATGTTGTACGGGGACGAGACAGCGAAGCCGCAAAACGGTCTGGCAACGCTGCACTGGCGGGGTCTGAGAGCGGGGCGAAGGCGCAAGAGGCCGCACAGGAAGCGGGAGAGGCACAGAACTCTCCGAAAACGGCATTGTCAGCAAGGAGATAGCAGCAATGAAGAGAGACTCGATGTACAGGAGCCTTGAATCAGACGGACAGACAAGCAACCGCCTGGCGAAACCACCGCCCGAAGAACCGGATGCGCTAGTTGCGCACGTCCGGGTCTGTGAGGGGCCTGGGCGGCAACGCCCAGGTCTACTCGGAAAAACACAGATACAGACGCGCATCGGACTGGCGGTGGGACTGACACTGGCGCTGCTGGCGGGGCTGGCGCCGCGGGCGGAGGCGGCCATGTCGGCTACGGGCGGGGACAAGACCTATGACTTCGGCGGTTACCGCATCCACACTTACACCACCGTCGGGACCTCCACGTTCCAGGTCGCGATGGGCGGTATGGTTCAGGTGCTGGTGGTG
>JBAXWO010000465.1:0-2850 GCA_037128375.1 bacterium | reverse complement strand
ACTGGAACGAACGCAAGATCAATGCACCCGCCGACATTGGCGATCTTCAGGGAGTCACCAAGCTCATCAATCCGGGACTCCTGGGCCAAGCCAAACGCATGGAATATTACAAAAAAGCACTAACACTACTAAAGCAAAAAGAATCAACACTTTAGGATGATGCCATGCCAAAAGTAACTGGCCCGTTGTTCAGCCTGTCGGCATCAGGAACTTTCATGGGTGCAATGGAGTTCAGGAAGTGCAAAGAAGGATGGGGTGTTGTCGCCAAGATGCGAACACGAAGAAAACCACGCACATCATCACAAATCCTACACAACCAGCAATGGTCATCAGCCAGCGCCGCTTGGAGCGGCCTATTGGCGGAGGAAAAAACCACATGGCAAGACAAGGCAAAAACCAGCGGCTACAAGACAGGCTTCATGCTATGGATCTCGGAATGGTTCACGCAACGAATCCAGTCGCCAGAACGCCCCCTGTTGCCAGCATAGACCGTAACGAACATCACGAGCATCAAGACGTGCAATCTGCCCCTACTGGATTCCGAAGACTTCCTGGATGTCTTTGCCAACGAAGTCACATCGGCGCATAACAGCATTAAGCTGTCGATCTACATGCTGGCGGAAAGCTGTGGCTATCCATGCCACCCAGCGAGAACCTGTTGAAGCTGCTGGCAAAGGCAGCCATTGACGGCCTTGACTGCCGCGCCATACTCGCCAGGCACACGGATGGAAGCCGAACGCTTCATGGCTGCTCCAATCGCCATCCCCGGCGACGGCTACCGCATCAAGCTCGACATCAGCATCGAGTTGATAAGGTCAGTACCCACAGGGCCAACCCAGGTGCTATTCGACATGATGCCAAGACAAAGACCTGGCTGTGTTCCTAGACCGGCTACTACCAGGTGTCCGTGATCGGCGCGGGTGTTTCAAACCCCCGAATAATTCCTGCCCCAGCCGCCCAGTACCGTGCCGTCCCTACCCCCAGTGGGCAATGCTCGAGGTTATCAGGTAGGTTTGTCCAAAGTCCAACTGGGAAGCCCAGCGCGAATGATATGACAAACAGCCAATGGGGCTCCTGCCGATTGGCTCGGTCGCTGTAATCGTGTCAAAGAAATTCGGCTATTCTCTGACGTGGCAGGTTCTCCGTGGGTCTCATATCCTTAGGATTTTCTAACAGCAATGGTACGATACCTCGGAGATTCTGCCATCTGGAATATCCTTTTTCTTTCGAGGTCTGATCATGCCGAACCGACTCGCCGCATGGATGCTGCTCACTTTGACCTGTCCCGCCCTCGGTTGGGCTGCCAATCCCGTTCCCGACTCGCGCCTGGAGATTCCTTCCTCGTTCAATCCGGTTGGTTCCGGGGCGAGGGCTTTGGGGATGGGCGGGGCCTTCATTCCCGTGGCCGACGATGCCACTGCGGCGTCGTGGAACCCGGGCGGGTTGGTGCAACTGGAAAAGCCGGAAATCTCCATCGTCGGTGCCGGGCTGTGGCGCACCGAAGACAACCACTTTGCGCTGCGCCCCGAGGGGAGTCACCAGGGCGACGTCAATGCCACCCGGCTCAATTATCTGAGCGCGAGCTACCCCTTCAAAGCCCTGGATCGCAACATGATCCTGTCGCTGAACTACCAAAACCTGTTCGAGTTCGATCGCGACTGGAAATTCCCCCTGCACACCGCCAGTGGTGCGCTGGACACCACCGATCAGCACCATTACACCCAGGATGGGGCGCTCTATGCCCTGGGGCTGGCCTATGCGGTGCAGATCACCCCTGCCTTCTCGGTGGGGGCCACTCTCAACCTGTGGGACGACTGGTTTCAGGACAACGGCTGGCAACAGCGCTACCGCATCGACGGTGCCGGCACCCTGGGTGGTCAGAGCTTCCTGCTGCACCGCGACAAGACCGAAGACTACGCCTTCCGTGGCCGTAACGCCAACCTCGGTTTCTTATGGCAACTGACCTCGCAATGGACCCTGGGCGGGGTCATCAAAACCCCCTTTGATGCCGATATTCGCCACCGCATCACTGAAAGCTACCAGGTGCAATTTCCAGAACAAAGTGGCTTCGATGTCACCACAGACCCCACCACCAGCCGCCAGGACGAGACCCTGCGCATGCCCCTGGCCTATGGGTTGGGGCTGGCCTACCGTCACAACGACCGGCTGAGCTTCGCCGTGGATCTCTACCGCACGGAATGGAGCCAATTCAGCCTGACCGGTGCCGATGGGGTCAAACGCTCGCCGCTGAGTGGTCACCCGCTCAGCGACACCCGCCTGGACGACACCCTGTGGGTGCGCGCCGGGGTTGAATACCTGACCATCACCGACAACTACGTGATCCCGCTACGCGCCGGGCTATTCTACGACCCCGCCCCCGCCGATGGGGGCCACGACGACTTCTACGGCCTCAGTCTCGGCACCGGCCTGGGTTATCAGCGGTTCATCTTCGATCTCGCCTACCAGTACCGCTGGGGCAACCATGTGGGTACCGCCAGCCTGCCGCAAGTGGGGCTGAGCCAGGATATTAGCGAACACCGGCTCTATGCTTCGTTGATCGTGCATTTCTAGCCCGAACCCCGAAAATCTCTTTCCCAAGGAATCCATCATGATCGTCCGTTTTATCTTCAGTCTGTGGCTACTGACCCTGGGGTCGTGGAGCCTGGCAGCAGAAACCCTGGATTTTCGCTACGACAACCATTGGCCAAAGTTGGAGCAGCCGTGGTATTTCAATGATCCTAGTGGGGTGGCCGTAGAGCCGGATGGGTTGGTGTATATCGCGGATACCAACAATAACCGCATCCAGGTGTTCGATCGGGATGGGCGCTTTGTGCGGAATTGGGGCAGCAA
>JBAXWO010000464.1:0-2850 GCA_037128375.1 bacterium | reverse complement strand
GACCTCGGGCCGAGGTCGGCTACAGGCCGTCGAGGTCAGGTGTAGCCCGCGTCGGTCCGACGCGGGTTCGAGGGCCGGTGGGACATGCTCGGCGTGCATCGTCTATCCAACCGACCTCGGGCCGAGGTCGGCTACAGGCCGTCGAGGTCAGGTGTAGCCCGCGTCGGCCCGACGCGGGTTCGAGGGCTGCGCGGGTGCGGTCACCGGGCGAGCAGAATCACAATCAGTTTGCCGGTGTCCGAAGGCAGTCCGCCCAGAATCAAGGGGATGCCGCTGCGGAGTTCAACGGTGGATTGAATCTGCGTCTTGCGCCCGCGCTCGATGACGACACTCAGATTGCGCTGATCGCCGGAACAGCGCGCCTGAACCCCCTGCGCCAGTGAAACCGAACCGTTTGCCGGCAGCGGCATGGACTGGCTCGCCAGCAAACGAAACGTATTGAAGGGCAGATTCTCCTTCAGAAGCTGGGCAACATCGCCCAAGCCGCCGCCGGCGCCCTGACCCGAGTTGTTGGCATCGACCAGTCGAATCGTCAAGGTCGGACCGGCCAGGACCGCTCCCGCTGTCATCATCAGGACGCAGAACCATGCGAAGGCGAGACGTGTTTTCATAGGATCACCCGCTGCTGGGATTCGATTCCATTCCTGTAATCCAGAGGATGGTTCCTCTGCCTGACTGGTCATTCATTATAATAAGACCGCTGTGGGGCGCAACGACTTCCAGCGCCTTGATCCGGGTGACGGCACCGCGCATCGTCGGCAAAGCAAATAACCCCGCCGCCACCAGAAAGAGCGCCAGGACGGTGGCGGTCCCCCAACGCAGGCCAACCGGGATCCGGTCCCGTGTCGCTACCGGCTCATCCTGCCGCACCAGCCTTGCGCGCGCGCTGAAGTCGGTCCAGAAGGCGGCGGTCTCGGGAAGGTCTTTCCGGGCGGCGACGGTCTTTAACTTTCCGGTGACGTCTTTCCAGGATAACGTATTCATGTGAGATCCTCCCTGACTTCCTTCAATAGACGCATCATTTTCCGGCGACCGTTAAACAACCGCGACATCACGGTTCCGATCGACACCCCCGTCGCCGCGGCAATTTCGGCATAACCCAGGCCATCCACAAATCTCAGGAGCAGCGTGCTCTGATGTTCGGGCGACAGCGACTCCAGGGCAACCCGTATGTGCTCGTCAAGTTCGGCGCCAGCCAGGGCGGCGGCTGGATGGCGCTGGGCAGGGTCCGGGAGGACGGCGGGATCCGCTCCGCCCCGCGCTTCATCCGTGCCCTGCCCAACCCAACGGGGACACCGACGCAGGTGGTCCACGGCGCAATTATGAGCGATCCGGCAAAGCCAGGTGCGCAATCCTGACCGCCCGGTGAATCCCGGGAGTGCTTTCCAAGCCTTGAGGGTGGTGTCCATCAGAACATCCTCCGCGTCATTCGGGCCCACGATTCGGTAAGCCACGCTGAACACCATCGGCCGGGCGCCCTCAAAGAGTTCCATGAAGGCATCGATGTCGCCGTGCCGGGCCCGCTCCAGGCGTTCCGCTGTGCCTTCGGTCTCCATATAGTTTAGACGTGCAAAGCCCCGGATTTATTCAGGGACGAAGCTGGAATCATAGCAGGTGAGTTCTTTCGCGGCAATGAAGTGGGGGAAGTGAATAAAGGGAGGCCGCATGCGTCTATCTCATTAGAAGGGCCAATTCGGTTCAAACAAGGGAGAGAGGAGCGAGAACATGAAAACGATGGTGGCAGCAGGAATGGCGGGATTGATGATGGCGGCGGCAGCGATGCCGGGAACGGCTCAAGCAGGACAGCGCGAATGGGCCACGGCGGGCAAGATACTGACCGGTGTCTTCGTTGGCGGGGCGGTATTGAATGCCTGCGGTTCGCGGCCCACCCGCACGGAGATTGTCTATGAGCGGCCCGTGCACCGGCCACAGCCGGTCTACCGGTATTACGGTCCACAACGTTGTGAGCCGCCCGTGATGCGGACCTGCCCCCCTCCCCGGTACGAGCGCGCCCCCGTCTGCCGGGAACAACCGATCATCCGGTATTTGGGGGATGGGCGGCGTGTCTATCAGCCGCCCGTGCATGGGTGCAGGGCGGTCATTCAGGTTTGGTCGGAAATAAGCGAGGAGTGGGTCAGCGTCAGGGAATGCGCGAGCATCTGGTAGGATGCGGGATCATGAAGAAAGGCGGCAGGTTGCTCCTGCCGCCTTAACTGCCGAATTCAGGATAAAGGTTACTCTGTTTTCGCCGGAGCGTCTTTCTGACGGCGCGGACCGCGAGCTTCCTTGCGGCCCTCGCGCATTTTCTCCATCCGCGACTTCATCAATTCCCGCAGTTTGGTCCGCTGCTCGGAGGTCAGTATTTTTTGGGCAGCCAGCAATTGGTGCATCCGCTGCTTGGCGAGTTGCAGGCGCACGGCGCCCAGGGCGTCAACCGCCGCCATGACCGCTGCCTCGTCCGGTGCATCCTGGCTCAGCAGTTCAGCCTGTTGGGCCGCCAGTTTCTCCATCTTCTCGCGTCCGGCCTTCGTCTCATCCTGCGAGGCGGCAAATAATTTCTTCAGCGCCGCGCTCTGTTCCTCGGTCATCCCGATTTCCTTGGCCAGTTTTGAATCCGGCGCCAAGACCCTCAGCATCATGCCTTCCTGGTCCATGGGGGGCATGCCACCCATATTCCGTCGTGGTCCCATGTCCTCGCCCGGGCCCGGTCCGGGTTCCTGCGCGATCGCGCAGGCGGCCAATCCCGACAAAACCACCACCATCCACTGCGTTGCTCTCATCTTGTTCTCCTTGTTTTGAAGAGTGTTTGCGATACATGCAGTATAACGCCGGATGCTGGGGATTATTGTG
>JBAXWO010000463.1:0-2851 GCA_037128375.1 bacterium | reverse complement strand
GTAAATTCTGTCAAAAATCTTCAGATTGCTGAATCTTTTGATGCGTTTGCCCTGAACATCAGGCTTGTAGGCAGCGGGTTTTGTGGCAATATGGCGCGGCAAGTGGGGGACGGCCTGCAGCCGCCCCGGTAAACCGTAACAAGGAATCCTGAGATGTATCTTGAGTTCTTCAAACTCAAGGAATCGCCCTTCAGCATCACACCGGACCCGCATTATCTCTTTTTCTCACGCCAGCACCGCAACGCTTACGACCATGTGATGTACGGCATCCGCGAACGCAAGGGGTTCATCCAACTCACCGGGGAAGTGGGATCCGGCAAAACCACGTTGTGCCGGGCCGTGCTCGCGGAACTCGGCCAGAAGGTCCAGACCGCGCTCATCCTGAACCCGTGCCTTACCGAGGCCCAGCTCATGCGGGCCATTCTCAGCGACTTCGGGTTGGCGCCGGGCGGCAAGGACATGCTTAAACTGATCGAGACCCTCAACACCTTCCTGCTCCAGCGCATGGAGGCGGGCGCAAATGTCGCCCTCCTGATTGACGAGGCCCAGAACCTTTCGCCCAAACTGATGGAACAAATCCGCCTGCTTTCGAACCTGGAGACCACCCGGCATAAGCTCATCCAGATCGTCCTCATCGGCCAGCCGGAACTCGAGGACAAGCTGACCCATGTTTCGCTCCGTCAATTGCGGCAGCGCATCACGGTGCGGTTCCATCTTGGCCCCCTCCAGGAGGAGGAGGTGGGCGCTTACGTGGCCCACCGCCTGGACACGGCGGGTGGCGGCGGGCGTATTGTGTTCGAGCCCAAGGCGATTCGCGGGGTCTACCGTTACTCCGGCGGCATTCCCCGCCTGATCAACGCCGTCTGCGACAACGCCCTGCTGGCCGGCTATGTCGCCGGCACCTGGCGGATCGATGCCGCCTGTATCAAGCGGGCGATCGCCCAGTTGGAGGGGTCGTCTTGACAGGTTTACGCGAATAGCTCCCTGTGGTACACTGACACGCACATGAGAGTAAGGCTTATCATCTTTTTCTTGATGGCACTTGCTCCGGGCCTTCTCCGGGGCGCCACGGGGGAGACGACGGTCATCAACGTCGGAGTTTCGTCCCAGGAACCCTTCGTATCCCTGGCCCGCGGGGGCGCCGAGGTCAGTGGCCTTCTGCCGGACATCCTGAAATACACCGCCGCCCAGAAGGGCTGGCAGATTCGCTACACGGCGGGGTCCCCCGCCAGCAATACGATGCGCCTCGAACAGGGATCCCTCGACCTGGTCATACCCGCCCCCTGGCCGAGCAGCCGGATCGGGCAGCAGGACTTCACCAGTGAAGGTGCGGTGTCCTCGTGGGGACAACTTTACACGGCCAAGTCGATCAGCGTATTAGCGATCAGCGACCTGGCCGGCACAACGGTTGCCGTCCTGAAGGACGACCCGCACTACGAGCGTTTCAAGACCATGCTCGCCGAGGCCCGCGTACGATGCGAGTTTGTCGAGATGGACTCCTACAAGCAGATCCTCGAATCCCTCGACCGACGCTCCACGGATGCGGGCCTGGTGGACAGGTTCTTCGGCGAACGCAACGCGAATCGTTATCACATCACCGTCGCCCCGATCGCCTCACCCTCGATCGAATTCCGGTTCGCCGCCCGGCACAACCGGGGTGGAATACTCATCGAGAGCCTCGACTACTGGCAATCCCGACTGAAGTCCGACCGCAAGTCGCTTTACCACCGATTTTTCGAGGATTGGGGCGGGCGCGACGACGGGTACGAGCCAGCCCTCCTCGGGGTCCTGACGATCGCCCTTCTCCTGGCGGGGGGCACCGTGTACGGGCTCATCCGGATCCGCCGGGCTGAGGCCGCCAGGACCGCACGCCTGACCACCGTCCAGAACGAACTCATCAGAACCTTCGAGGCCGCCCAACACGGCGAACAGGCCGCCGAGGCTCAAAAAAACTGGTATCAACTGCTGCTAAACAGTACGGAAGATGTGATTCTCATCCATGGTCTGGATGCCCGGAACAAACCCACGAAGTTTCTCGAAGCCAATCACACCGCATGCCGACGTCTGGGGTACACACGCGGCGAATTGCTGTCCCTCGCGCCGCAAGATATTGAAGTCATGGCCGATACCGGTTCCCAGCAACCCTATGCGCCGCTGCTCAAAAACCCAAGCCGCCCTCATGCGCCTGCGGTCGGATATGGCCTTGCCTGGCGTCTTGGAAAGCTTTTGCCACGCGCCTTGCGAAAAGGGCTGCCGGCGCGGGCTGGTGGATGAAAGCGTCTCCATCCGCGCGCTGATGCGCCATGCCGCCGAGTGGGACATCAAGAACACGGAGCCGCATGTGCCGCCGTGCGCGCCCTCGTCGGGCAAACGCGTCGCTATCATCGGCGCTGGGATGACGGGCTTGTCCACCGCCTATTACCTCGCGCTGCTGGGTCATGCGTCCGTCGTGTATGAGCGGCAATCACGCGTCTTGCCGCGTCTGCGCGCCGAGCACAGCACCGACGTGCTGCCGGATTGGGTGGTCGAGGGTGAACTGCGGTTATTGAACCGGCTCGGGATCGATATCCACACCGGGGTGAAGGTGGGCGCGGACATCGCCATGGAGGAAATTCGCGGGCAGTTTTCGGCCGTCGTGATTGCCTGCGGCGCCGTCCCTGTGGCGGAACTCGAGGCGCTGGGCGTGCCGGGAACGGCCAAGGGTGTCATCGCGGATGCAAATACCTCGAAAACCAAGATCGAGGGCGTGTTCTCGGCCGGGAGCGCGGTGAAGCGGGAGACGCCGATTTTGAAGACGGTCCAGCAGGCCAAGGCGATGGCGGCATGCATCAGCCAGGCGCTGAATCAGAAG
>JBAXWO010000462.1:0-2856 GCA_037128375.1 bacterium | reverse complement strand
ACCGGCGTCAGACCGCGCTGGGGACAGCACGATCCACCTTGAAGACTACAATGGCGCATTGATGAACCGGTGCACGGAGGGCAGTTGGAAAGAGTCTTCCGCAAGGTGGATTCGGCAGGTGGAGGAGTTGTGACAGGATTTATGACACGCAGGCGGCTGTCGATGAATCTCGCGCCCTTATTTTCCCGGGGCGCGATGGGCTTCGATGCGTTGAACGGTGGCGTCGTACACCTCAATGCTGATCCGGAACTGGTGCTGTTGCACAAGTTGCTCAAGGCATTTGCGGGCCTCAACGCCCGTCATCAAACCTTGCTCCTTCGCCCGCAGCAGGATGCCGAGGGTTCCCATGGGCCGGATGCCCTCCGCGACAGCCAGTCGGCGAAGAAGACGGTCGTCCGCCAGCAACAGACCCGCCTTTTTCTGCACGGACAAAGTCAGCGCCTCGTTGTCAGCCTGGCTCAGGGCGGCCGTGTACCGGCGTGGCGCGGAAACAGACACGATGCGGCACGATTTCAGGAACGTATGCAGGAAATGCTCTTCATCGGGAGCAATAGGAACGGCCAGCACTTCCGCATTGACGGACGATGGAACAAGAATGGTACCAGGAAACAAACCGACGACCAGCCCCAGCCGCCCGATTTTTCCCAGAAAGATGAGGGGACTCGAATCCGCCACGACGATCATGGCCGGAGATCCTCGGCGAGGTCATCGACCCCGTAATTGAGCGTAAGGCCACTGGAGTGGAGCCTCAGCATCATGTCACGCAGGCGCAACCCGGCCATTTCAGCGGCGCGCGAAAGCGACACGGTCCCTTTTCGATAAGCGGCGCTCGCCCGCTCGAACAGGACATCGTCGCAGCCTTCCCGGAGCGCCTGCTTCAGCAGTGTCGCGCGGTCAAGACCGGACTCGCGCGCCAAGCGGGTAAGCCGCGCCGCTTCAGCAAGCGGAATTCGAATGGCAACCGTCGTGGTTTGCATGATGTTTACATCTCCCTATGTTTGTAAACAATCCTACACGGTTACAAAGAGAAGTCAATATCCCAACTGGGACATCCCTTTGACTAGCGTACCTACAGCCTGCAGCGCGAGGGGATTTACCACCCGCTTCGCTGGAGGGAAGAGGAGGCAAGACAGAGGCCACAGAGAACTACACCCGCTTTCTCGGAGCCCGACTCACAAACCGGGTGTTGCACGAATTTATCATAGGGCATGAACCTGTACGGGAGCCAGGGTGCGGCCTCTAGGGAAGGGGGCAGAGGTGATAGTTGTTAGGTTGTTGGTTGTTAGAGAGTGCCAGAAAGCGGGAAGAGGCAGGGCAGGGGGAAGAGGTGACAGTTGTTAGGTTGTTGGTTGATGGGGAGAAAAAGGCAGGGCAGGATGAGGTTTTCTCCGTGGCTCCTCTTTCTCCAGCAGAGCGGGTGGTTAATGCACTCGGCTTGTCTCGTTCACAATGCAGCCGCCAATCCTACGGGATGCTCATGATCTTGACAATATACAAGGATTGTATGTATCCTGAACAACAGAAAGTGAGGCAAGGATGCAATCAACCACGGTAAATATTTCCTTTCAGGGGAGTCTTTTGTCCGAGATTGACCGGCTCGCACAGGCCGAATCAAGGTCGAGATCTGAACTACTCAGAGAAGCGGCCCGGTTCTACATCGACCGTAAGCGGCGCTGGGACAAGCTATTTGCCTACGGCAAAAGCGTTGTCGCGCGAGGACAACTCACCGAGACGGATATCGAGGCTGAGATTCACGCCCATCGGCAGCAGAAGGTCTCAAAACGATGAAGCGGGACCGGGTTGTTCTGGACACCAATGTCCTGATATCCGCAGTCCTTTTCAATGGTCCCCCTCGCGCAATTCTTGAACGTGTCATCGGTGGTTCGGTTTCTTGCTCCCTGTCCCTGGCCATCTTGGATGAACTCCGTGACGTTCTTGAACGACCCAAGTTCAGGTTTTCCCCGGAGCAAGCCTTCCAGGTCATTGAGGAATTGCATGCGGTCTGCGACATTGTCGATCCTGCCATTCGGGTCAATGTTGTCACAGCAGATCCGAACGACAACATCATTTTGGAGTGTGCCTTGGAATCAAAGGCGGACCTTATCGTTTCCGGGGACCAACATCTGTTAGTTTTAGATGAGTTCAAGGGTATTCGGATTGTTTCTCCATCCGACTATCTGAAGACGATCCATGCACATGGGACTGTGCCAGCCAGAAAATCCACAGTTCGGCTACGCCTCCGGTGATTTTCGCCGTTCGCATCAGTTGTGCCGCCAATAGCTGCGCCAGCAGTTTCCCGGCCTTGCCCCTGCCACCTCCATGCACGTGCTGATGTCGTAAGACCAAGAAAGAGGGGATTTACCACCCGCTCCGCTGGAGTGAAGAGGAGATTATCCTGAGGCCACAGAGAACTACACCCGCTTTCTCGGAGCCCTACTCAAAACCGAGTGTTGCACGAATTTATCATAGGGCATGAACCTGTACGGGAGCCAGGGTGCGGCCTCCATGGGGTCTTCGCCCTATGAGAAATTCGTGCAACGTCTTCTCGGGAGGCAGGAAGAGGCCGGGCGGCATGAGGTTTTCTCCGTGTCAACTTCTCCGTGGCTCCGCTTTCTCCAGCGGAGCGGGTGGTTAATGCATTCGATTTGCCAGGCACGCCGATAATGCAGCCGCCGGGACGTCGGCTGCCACCTGGGGCTTGAAGATGACGTCAGAAAGGTGGCGTTCGACGTCCCGGCGAACGCATTCGAATTGCCATGCACGCCGATAATGCAGCCGCCGGGACGTCGGCTGCCACCTACCAGGTGGACGCCGGTGTCCCTACCGGCGTCAGACCGCGCTGGGGACAGCACGGTC
>JBAXWO010000461.1:0-2872 GCA_037128375.1 bacterium | reverse complement strand
GTCGGGAGAAGAGATTGGTAAGGAGCGTCGTAGCCTCGTCGAATTTTCCGGCCCCGATAAGCTCCCCGGACATGGCAACGGTTATCTTGAAGTTATCCGGGCGCTTTTTGATGACGTCCTGCCATACGGCATCCTCAGAGCGATAATCCAGGTTCCGGGCTCTCGTCAGGGTCGTGAACCAAACGGCCACCAGGGCGGCGATCAGCATGACGAGCGCCGGATGCAGGGTCCGCAGGCGCAGCGATTGGTGAAGCCAGCGTTCCGATACGGTGTAGCCCCCCACCACAACCAGGGTGATAACGCCTGCCAGAGGCAGATACATCCGGTGCTCGAAGGCGGCATCAGCGATGGGCAGGATGCTGGAGGTCGGGGCCAGAATTCCAAAAAACCATGCCATGGGGAAAGCGAAGGCCTTGCGGCGGAGGAGTCCCCAGAGCGTGATCGCCAGCAGTCCCAGGACGGCCAGGAGGGGTCGCCACACTTCGGCCAAAGACTGGGCGAAGGGCCACCGGTAACTCAGGCAGAGCGAGGTCGGAACGAACGACAGGCGCAGGTAGTGGAGAATCACGCCGGGTTGGGTCAACGCGTATCGCCATGGGGTGATGCCCCGCTCGAACAGGCCGCCGTCCTCCATCGCCTGGGCCATGCCCATGAGGAATAACATGGCAAAGATTCCCAAAGTCAGCACCAGCGCCAGATGCACCCTCCACCGCAGGCGGAGGGCGTCGCGCCAAGAACCGGCAGCGAACAGACTGTCGTAGAGGAACAGCATGAAGGGCGCGGTCACGATCACCTCCTTGGTTCCCATGCCCACCGCGCAGGCGGCCACAGCGGCGCTCATCCACAGCCGGGGACGCGGGGAGTCGAGGCCCCGCGCGAAACAGTAGAAGATCAGCAGATAGAACAGCCCCATGAGGGCTTCAATGCGTTGGGCGATGTAAGTCACGCTCTCCGTTTGGAGGGGATGGACCACCCACAACAGGGCCACAACCAGGCCGAGGGGCATGGCGGAGGTGTTGTATCGGCCGGCGAATCGGGGAAGCTTCAGGGTCCGCCGGACCAGGCCATAAAGGAGCCAGCCGCCGAGAACATGGATCAGGACATTGGTCATGCGGTAGTCGGCGGCGGTCAGGTCGCTTAGCGCGAAATTGAGGGCGAAACTCAGATCCGCGACAAACCGGGTGGGGACGATCACGGCTTTCCAGGGCGGCCACAGGGTGTAAAGATGGGGATTGTTCGTGACGACCCTGGCATCGTCAAAGATGAACGGCCCCGGAAAGCTGTTGGCATAGGCCACCACGGCGGCGGCCAGAATGGCGAGCGGAAGCCATCTGATGATGCGTGCGGTGTTGTCGTCTTGCATGGTCGGAGTTTTAGGGTCCTGCAAAATGCTGTGGAAGATAACGGGTGAACCTTATACATTGTAACCGGTGATGTAAAAGCGTTTTCAGGGGTTCAGTATGAATGAAGCGGGTCATACGAGGCGGACTCTGGTCGTCATGCCCGCCCACAACGAGACCGGGCGGATCGGAACGGTGATCCATGGAGTGAAGGCCGCCTTGCCCTCGGCGGACGTGGTGGTGGTGGACGATGCCTCCTCCGACGAAACGGCCCGCGAGGCGCGGGCGGCGGGGGCGACCGTGTTGCCGCATGCCGTTAACATGGGCTATGGCGCCAGTCTGGAAACAGCGTTCCTGTTTGCCGTGCGGGAGGGGTATGACGAGCTGGTTCAGATGGATGCCGACGGCCAGCACCTGCCGGACGAACTCGGCGTGCTGCTGGCGCCGCTCCGGGCGGGCAACGCGGACATCGTGATCGGGTCTCGTTACAGCGGCGTCGGGAATTATCGGACGTCCCCGATCCGGCGCGGCGGGCAGCTTTTTTTTGGCGGGGTCTTGTTCGTTCTGACGGGGCGGTGGTTCTCGGATCCCACCAGCGGTTTTCAGGCGTTGAACGGCCGTGCCCTGCGCCTGTTTTCGAGCGGAGTGTTTCCGTGCGATTATCCCGATGCGGACGTGTTGCTGATGGCGCACCTGGCGGGGCTGCGCATCCGGGAAGAGCCGGTGAAGATGGCGTTGCGCGCCGGAGGCGTCTCCATCCATTCCGGATGGAAGCCCCTGTATTACGGAATCAAGATGTTGCTGTCGGTGTTCGTGGTGGGGTTGAATGCCTCGAAATGGCGCGAGTGGCGGGAGCGGCTGGGCCCCGCCTGATGCGGAAGGAGCAGGTATGTTTCCGAGACAATTGATAGCCTCCGTGGTGATCGCTCTTTGCCTGCTGGTGCTGATCATCAGACTGGTTCAACGGGGACGGCTGGACATTGCGTATTGCTGGCTGTGGCTGTGCATCGGGGTGGGCGCCCTGTTCATGGTTTTGAATTATGACTGGCTGGTGAAGCTGTCGGACGTGATCGGGGCGGTGGCGCCGACCACCACGCTCTTTTTGCTGGGTTTTCTGATGGTTTTGCTGATGTGTTTGCAGTTTTCCATGGTGATCTCCACGCATCGTCGCCAGATCAAACGACTCACGCAGCGGTTGGCCATGCTGGAGCGCGACGACCGGAAGGAACCATGACCCCGCGCCTTGTTCTCGCGTCGTCCCCGGTCAGCGTTGAGGAACGCTATGGGGCCTTTGCCGGGGCGGGCAGCACGGAACCCTCCTTCGGGCTGTTGTGCCTGGCGGCCGTCGCCCGGCAGACTGGCGCCGAGGTCGCCGTGGTGGAGTCCTCTGCGCGGAGCCTCGATCTCACGGCCGCCTTGCGAGAGGTTCTCGCCTTCAATCCCGACGTGGTGGGGGTGACGGCGACGACGTCCGAAATCGTGCGCGCGGGAGAATTGGCGGCCCGGGTCAAGCAGGTCAGGCCGGGCATCCT
>JBAXWO010000460.1:0-2875 GCA_037128375.1 bacterium | reverse complement strand
ACTGGGCTTTTGACAACGTCACCGGTCCCTTTGTGCCTTGCTCGTGGATGCCCCTTCCACCGTACATTTATCTCTTTGAGCAGGTCTTGCCCAAGTGGAAGGAATTTGGATTGACCGACGAAGAGGTCACGCAGATGCTGGTGCGGAATCCGATCCGGTTGCTGCCGCGCGCGTGAGTTTATCAAGAGGTACGATTCATGAGAAACAAGCGTAAACTGACTGACAAGCCACAACTACATCTTATCTGCAACGCCCACCTTGATCCGTACTGGCAATGGGAGTGGGAGGAGGGCGCAGCCGCGGCGGTCTCCACGTTCCGCACGGCGGCGGATTGCTGCGACCTTTCCGACTCGTTCATCTTCTGCCACAACGAAGTCATCCTTTATCAGTGGGTGGAGTCGTTCGAACCGGAGCTATTCCGGCGCATCCGCCGGCTGGTCAAGGCCGGGCGGTGGCATATCATGGGCGGGTGGTATCTCCAGCCCGACTGCAACATGCCGTGCGGCGAATCGTTTGTGCGCCAGATGCTGATCGGCAAACGCTGGTTCCTGGCGAAGTTCGGCGTGGAGCCGCGCACGGCGATCAACTTCGACTCCTTTGGCCACACCCGCGGGCTGGTGCAGATTCTCCGCAGGGGCGGATATGACAGCTATATCGCCATGCGCCCGGGCGACGTTGGGCTGCCGCTCGAATTCGTCTGGGTCGGCTACGACGGGTCGGAGATCACGGTCAAACGGGTCGAGGTGTGCTACAACACCCCTTCCGGCACGGCCCCCGCCCGGGTGCGGGAGTTCAAGGAGAAGCTCAGGGCCGGGCGACCGGTGACCTTGCGCCTGTGGGGTGTCGGCAACCATGGCGGCGGCCCCTCCCGGAAGGATGTCAAGGACCTGGACGCCTACATCGCCGCGACCACCGACTGCGAGATCAAGCACTCGACGCCCGAGGCGTTCTTTGCGGCCTTGCGCGCCTCGGGTATGGCGCTGCCGCGTGTGGAGCGCGATCTCAACCCTACCATGGTCGGCTGCTACACCTCCCAGGTGCGGGTCAAGCAGAAGCACCGCCTGCTCGAGAACGAACTGTACGCCACCGAGACGATGCTGGCCACCGCCGCCATGCAGGGGCGGCTGCGCTATCCGGGCGCCGATCTCCGTACGGTGATGCAGGACCTGGCCACGGCCCAGTTCCACGACCTCCTGCCCGGCACTTCCGTTCAGAACGTGGAGGAAGCCGGGCTGCGCCTGCTCGATCACGGCCTGGAAATCCTCTCGCGGCAGAAGGCGCGCGCCTTCTTCGCACTGGCGGCCGGCCAGCCTCCGGCTGCCGACGGCGAGATCCCGATCCTGATCTACAACCCGCATCCCTGGCCGGTCACGGGCATCTGGGAATGTGAGTTTGGGCTGGCCGACTTCAGTTTCAATGAGCAGTTCACGCTGGGCAAAGCGTTCCAGAACGGCCGGGAACTGCCTTCACAGATCGAGAAGGAAAACAGCAACCTGAACGCGGATTTTCGCAAACGCATCGTGTTTGCGGCGGAACTTGCGCCGGCGAGCATGAACCGGTTCGACTGCCGGCTGGAAGTGGCACCGGCACGCCCCACGCCACGGCCGCAAACCGTGGACGGCAAGATCCGTTTCGACAACGGCGTCATGCAGGTCGAGATCGATGCGGCGACCGGATGGCTGACGCGCTATGCCGTGGGCGGCCTGGACTATCTGCAACCGGGCGCGTTCCGTCTGCTGGTCATGAAAGACAACGAAGACCCCTGGGGCATGCTGGTCAAGCAATACCGCGAAGCGGACGGCGAGTTCACTCTGCTTTCGCCCGGGGAAGGCAGCCGGTTCTCCGGCCTGCGGCCGGAAAACGTGATCGAGTCCGTCCGGGTGATTGAGGACGGCCCGGCCCGCCTGGTGATCGAAGCCGTCTTCGGATTCAGGAACTCGTTCGCGGTGCAGACGTACAAGTTTCCCAGGCACGGGACGGAGATGGAGATCCAGGTGCGCGTCTTCTGGAACGAGAAGAACCGCATGCTGAAGTGGAGCGTGCCCACGCGCCTGTCTGGAAGCCGCTGTCTCGGCCAGGTCGCCTGCGGCATCGAGAGTCTGCCGGTGACCGGCGAGGAACTGGTGTCCCAGCAATGGCTGATGATGGCGGACGACGAGCGCCGCCTCGCGCTGAGCGTGGCCAATGACGGGATCTACGGATCGGACTGCAAGGACGGCGAACTGCGCCTGTCGCTGCTGCGGTCGCCGGCGTACTGCGGCCATCCGATCGGCGAGCGGTCGATCGTGCCGCAGGACCGCTTCCTGCCGCGCATCGATCAGGGCGAGAGGCTGTACACGTTCCGCGTCAACGCGTCGGGACTGGAGGAGCGCCTGGCGGCCATCGGGCGGGAAGCGCTGGTGCTCAACCAGAAACCGATGTCGCTTTCGTTCTTCCCGTCCGGCCACGGGGAACCGCCGCAGTCCGGGGCGCAGGTTGACGATCCTGTCGTGCAACTGCAGGCCGTGAAACAGGCGGAGGACGGGACCGGTTGGATTGTACGCCTGTTCAATGCATCGGCCGCCGCGCGCACGACGCGACTGAGCATTCCTCCGTTGGGGGTAAAGACCAGAGTGCGGCTTGGCGCGTACGAGCTGAAAACGCTCTTGCTGGCCCGCAAGGGCGAGACCCCGGTCGAGGCTGATCTGATAGAGCGGCCGCTGTCGGCTGCCAGGCGCCGAAATCCACGGCAAGGATGACTACGGCGATGACTACGGATTACGGACGGGAGAGAAGGAGAATAACATGGCTAACGATGTAACGACCGCGATTTGGGAATGCGGAACTGTTTTTGATCGGACTGCGGAGCGCTTCTGGCTCGCGCGGTTGTGCGGTC
>JBAXWO010000046.1:0-10892 GCA_037128375.1 bacterium | reverse complement strand
AGGGCGGGAATCCCCTGAACCGAAACCGCTCTGAAAATCAGCTTGACCGCCCTGCCTCCCCTCCGCAGGATACGGCCCTTATGACAACGTCCCATTCACATGTCTCCATGGAGAATCTCGCCTCGCTGTGCAAGCGGCGCGGGTTCATTTTTCAAAGCTCAGAGATCTACGGCGGACTGAACGGCTTCTGGGATTACGGCCCCTTGGGCTGTGAGCTCAAACGCAACGTCCGCGAGGCGTGGTGGAGGGACATGGTCCTGAACCGCGAGGATGTGGTGGGACTGGACTGCTCCATCATCATGCATCCCCGGGTCTGGGAGGCCTCCGGCCATGTGGGCGGATTCACCGATCCCATGATCGACTGCCGGGGCTGCAAGAAGCGTTTCCGAGCGGATCAGCTTTTCGAGGAACTCGGCATCCTGCCTTCGAGCGAAACCGAAGTGGAGAAAAAGTTCAAGGTTCCGCCCGGCACTAAGTGTCCCGCCTGCGGATCGACGGAACTGACCGATCCGCGCGCCTTCAACCTGATGTTCAAGACCTTCGTCGGACCGGTGGAGGACAGCTCGTCCGTGGCGTACCTGCGTCCGGAGACAGCCCAGGGCATCTTCGCCCAGTTCGGCAATGTGATGTCCGTTTCCCGCCAGAAGATCCCCTTCGGCATCGCGCAAATCGGGAAGGCCTTCCGCAATGAGATCAACCCGCGCAATTACACCTTCCGGTCGCGCGAGTTCGAGCAGATGGAACTGGAGTTCTTCATCAAACCCGGCACGGACGCGGAGTGGCATCAATACTGGGTCGAACAACGCCTGAAGTGGTACCAGTCCATCGGCCTTCCCAAGGAAAGCATCACGCAATACACCTATGGCAAGGGGGAGTTGGCCCACTATGCCAGCGCCTGCGTGGATATCATGTACGCCTTTCCGTTCGGCGTCCAGGAGTTGGAAGGGATCGCGGCACGCGGTAATTTCGACCTGAGTCGCCATCAGGAATACAGCGGCAAATCCATGGAATACTTCGACCCGGACACGCAGGAGAAGTTCATCCCGCATGTCGTGGAACCGTCGGCCGGTGTCGACCGGATCGCCCTGGCCCTGCTGTGCAATGCCTACCGCGAAGAGTGGATTCCGAAGGATGGCCCCGCCATTGAAGCCGAACCCGGGAAACAGCCACCGGAGGGCTACGAGGCGCGGACCGTGATGCGGTTTGCCCCGCGCGTGGCCCCCATCAAGTGTGCGATTTTCCCGCTGCTCAAGAACAAGCCTGAATTGGTGAACAAGGCCCGCGACATCTTTACCGGCCTGCGGAAACACTGGCCGGTCTTCTACGATCAAACCGGCGCCATTGGACGGCGTTATCGCCGCCAGGACGAGATCGGCACGCCTTTCTGCGTCACGGTCGATTTCCAGACGCTCACCGACAACACCGTTACCTTGCGCGAGCGGGACTCGATGCAACAGGTCCGCATTCCTGTGGACAAGCTCACGGAAGAGCTTTCCGGGAGAATGGGCTGAGAGGGCACGTGTCAAAGGGTCAACATCATTCCTTTCCCCGCCTGCCGCTGGCTGCATGCCTCGTCATGCTTGCCACTGGCCGCGCGTCATTCGCCACCGCTCCCACAAACGCCGCCCCCACGGCGGCCGTGGCCGCACTGCCGTCCACGGACGAACTCATGGCCAGTCTGCTGGCGCGCCTGCCCTCCAAATCCATTCTGGTCACGGGCGACCTGATCACCACGCCCGCCTCGGGCGAAAAGAGCAAACTGGGTATCGCCATCCTCCTGTGCTATCCCCGCATGGCCCGTTACACGATTCAGGACGCCTTTGGGCGACCCCTTGAGCAACTGACGGTCACCCGCGAAGGCGGAAACACTTCGCTGGCCTATGAACAGGGCGACCCGGCGGCCGCCGCGCCGTCTCCGGTCCTGGGGGCGCGCATCCGGGACACGGCGCTTTCCTGGATGGATCTAACCCTGGGGTTCCTCTGGTGGAACGGCGGCTCCATTATCGGCCGGGAAGAAAGCCGCGGGCAGCTCTGTTATGTGCTGGACCGCCGCGCCCCGGCGACCGAGGCCAGTTCCTACGCCAGCGTGCGGATGTGGATCGATACCCGCGTCTCCATGCTGCTGCAAGCCGAGGGCTACGACAAACTCGGAGACCGCGTGCGATTGTTGTCCGTGAAAAGTTTCAAAAAGATCAACGACGAATGGATGATTAAGGATTTGGAAGTCGAGGATACCCCTGCCGGATCAAAGACCATTCTCCGGGTACGGGACGCCGAGGCGGTCGAGACCAACAAGTGACTTTTTCGGCTGATTCTCGCGAAACGTGATTATTTCCATCATCTGTGTATAATGCCACCCATGAAAACGATTCCTATTATCGGCATCTGCCTGACCCTTCTGGGATTCCCGTCCGCCCCGGTGGGGGCCGTACCTCCGCCGGAATCTTCCGGGACCGTTTACATTATTCCCATCGAAGGCGTCATCGACAACGCCCTCCTTTATGTGATTCGCCGGGGACTCAATGAGGCCGAGAAAGCACAGGCCGACGCCATTATTTTTGACATGAATACGCCCGGGGGACGCCTGGACTCAGCGGAAGAGATTCTGGACATGTTGCGAGGCCTGAAGACCCCCACCTATACACTGGTCAACCCCAACGCGATTTCAGCGGGTGCCATCATCGCCCTGGCCACAGACCATATCTATATGACGCCCGGCAGTAAAATCGGGGACGCCATGCCCATTATGTTGTCCCTGTTTGGCGACGTCCAGGAAATGCCCGAATCCATCGAGGAGAAGTCCGTCTCGTACGTCGCCGCCATGATCCGGGCCGCCGCCCAGCACCGGGGCCATGACCCGCAGTTGGCCGAGGCCATGGTGCGGCGCGACTCGGAATACAAGATCGGGGACGAGGTCATTGCCAAGAAAGGCCAGTTACTGACCTTGACCAACAAGGATGCGGAGCGGCGGGTCGGGCCGGAGCAGCGTCCCCTCTTGTCGGAGGGCACGGTGAAGGATCTGGACGCCCTGCTGGTCTCCATCGGCAAGAGCCGTGCCGAACAGGTGATTCTGCGCGTCACCAAAACGGAAGAACTGGCCCGGCTTATCGAGTCTTTTTCCGTCATTATTCTAGGTCTCGGGCTGCTGGGCCTTTACGTTGAGTTCAAGACACCCGGCTTTGGGTTTCCGGGGATAGCCGGCATCATCCTGCTGGCCATCTGGTTCTGGGGATACAACATTGCCGGACTGGCGGGCATGGAGGAAATCGCCATTTTTCTGATCGGGCTGACCCTGCTCCTGATCGAGATCCTTTTCATTCCCGGTTTCGGGTGGGTAGGGCTCGGGGGGATCTGCCTGATCGTGGTATCCCTGCTAATGGCCATGGTCGAATACTATCCCGGTGAACCCTGGTACCCAACCTTTCCAAAATTCCGCCTTCCCCTGACCAACTTCGGACTGGCAACGATCCTGTCGGCTATCGGCCTGCTTCTGGTGGGGCGCTATCTTCCGCGAACCAGCCTGTTTCAGAAACTGGTGTTGCAGTCGGCCACCCTTCGCCAGGAGGGGTTCTCATCCTCACAGGACACCACCTCTCTCGTCGGCCGGCCGGGCACCACCGAGACCCCGCTGCGCCCTTCCGGGCGGGCGCGGTTTGGGAACGATTTGTTGAACGTGGTGACGCGGGGCGATTTTATTGAGGCTGGCGAGGAAATCGTCATTGCCGAAGGCCACGGAAACCGCATAATCGTGGAGAGAAGGAAATCATGAATTCGAATCCCGTAACGCTCCTGATCATTCTGCTGGCCGCAGGATCCCTGCTGATTGGCGCCGAGATATTCATCCCCGGCGCGGTGGCCGGGACACTGGGCGCCCTGGCCTTGGTTGGAGCGGTAATCGTCGCCTTCGGAATCAGCACCACCTGCGGATATTATGTCGGCGTGGGAGTCGTCGTCCTCGCCGGAATAACCGTCGTACTCTGGATCAAGTTATTCCCGCGCTCCTCCATTGGCAAGGCCATGACGCTGAGTGAGGACGGCAAACTGTTCAAGGCGGCCGATTCGCGTCTGGCCCTCCTCGGCAAGGTCGGAGTGGCCCACACCGACTTGCGCCCCGCGGGATTTGCAATGATTGATGGCCAGCGGGTGGATGTCGTCTGTGAGGGGGGATTGGTTTCCCAGGGGCAGGCTGTCAAGGTTGCCCGCATCGACGGCAACCGGATCGTGGTGCGGAAGGTTGAAGGATGAAATTATCCGCCTCTACGCTCCTCGCCCTGCTCCTTGCCGTGCCCTTGGCGGGCGCCACGGATTTTCTTGCCGCGCAGCATTACGACCTTGCCGGAAACCAGACGATCACCAATGAGCTCTGGCTGCAGGCGCAGACCATTTCCATGGCGGGGACGGCCGAAGACGATCTATTCCTGCTGGCCAACGGAAGCACCTCCCTGGCCACTAATGAAACTCCCGCGGTGCTCCTGGCCGGGGACATGCAGGCCGACGTGTGGGCGATGGGCGAAAGCATCCTGATTTCCGGTCCGGTGGCCCGCCATGCCCGACTCCTCGGATACAAAAGCGTCACCGTCAATGGACCGGTAAATAGAAATCTGATTGCCGTTGGCGGTTCCGTGGTGGTGGGCGAAAAGGCCGAGCTTTCCGGGAACGCCTTACTGGCCGGACGCGACGTCCTGGCCAACGGGACCATTCACGGGAAAACCCGCATCTACGGCACCCAGGTAACATTGTCCGGTCAGTTCGACGGCGACATGACCATCACGGCCACCGATATCACCGTCATGCCGGGCACGCACATTTCCGGGAACCTCAGTTACCTGATGGACAAGGATTTGATCCTCGACTCCAAAGTAGTGCTCGGGGGCCACTTGATCAAGATCACCCCCCAGACTGTCGTTCGCCAACCCTCCTCCTTCTCCTTGGGCGCGATGGCATGGCAGGTGGGTCTGTGTTTCGGGGCTCTTCTGGTGGGGATAACCCTTGTTAGTTTCTTCCCGCATTTGGCGGCACTCAGCACAGACAAAGTCAAGGAGTCCATCTGGCGTTGCCTTCTGGTCGGCTTCGTATCGTTCTGCCTCATCCCCATGGTCTCCTTTTTCCTTATATTTACGCTCGTCGGCCTGCCCCTCTGCATTGTTCTGGTTCTGCTCTATCTGATCGCCCTCTATGTCGGCAAGATCATCACGGCCATTTATCTGGGCCAGGTGCTGCTGCGCGGCGGGCAAAATGCGCCTGTCGCCGCGGCATTACCGCCCCTCCTGCTCGGACTGCTTATCGTCTATGCCGGTGTTGCATTGCCTTTCCCGATTGACATTCTCCTCTGGTTCGCGTTTACCTTGGTGGGGTTGGGCGGGCTGGTAGGCGCCATTCTTGACCGAAGGGCGCCGGGGGTGGGGGTCGCGTCGTCCGATCCGGCAGGTGCCCCCCCTCCGTTGGTGTAGCGTGTGGTGTAACGGTTCGAGAGTTTAGGAAAGGAAGAAACATATGCCTCTGCTTGGAATTGTCTTTGTTTTGATCGCGATTGCGGCCTTCATCCTGTTGGGAATCTTTTTCTATTTCCTCAAGGTGTGGGTGCGTGCCCTGATGTCCGGCGCCCGGGTGTCGGTCTCCGCCTTGGTGGGCATGAAACTCCGTCGCGTGCCCCCCACCCTGATCGTTGATGCGCGAATCCGTCTGATCAAGGCAGGACTCAACCTTTCGACCGACATGCTGGAAGCCCACTACCTGGCCGGTGGTGACGTCATCAACGTCGTGAATGGCCTGATCGCCGCAGACAAGGCCAGCATCGCACTCGACTTCAAGAAGGCAGCCGCCATCAATCTCGCCGGCCGCGATTTGTATGACGCCGTGCGCACCAGCGTCATCCCGAAGGTCATCGATTGCCCCGATCCCCAGAAAAGCCAGTCCACCATGCTGGATGCCGTGGCCAAGGACGGCATCCGCCTGCTGGTTAAGGCCCGGGTAACGGTGCGCACCAACCTCGAACAACTGGTGGGGGGTGCGGGCGAGGAAACCATCATCGCCCGCGTCGGACAGGGCATTGTCAGTGCCATTGGTTCCTCGGCAACCTATAAGGACGTCCTCGAAAACCCTGACCAGATCAGCCGCCGTGTGCTGGAAAGCGGCCTGGATTCACAGACGGCTTTCGAAATCGTTTCGATCGACATCGCCGACATCAGCGTGGCCGGGACCGGCACCAAGGATGTGGCCAACGTAGGCGCCATGCTTGAGACCGAACGGGCCGAGGCCGACAAGAAATTGCGGCAGGCCGAAGCCGAAGGACGCCGGGCCATGGCCGTCGCCAAGGAGCAGGAAATGCGGGCTCTCGTGCAGGAAATGCAGGCTCGCGTGGTCGAGGCCCAGGCGGAAGTTCCGAAGGCCATGGCGGACGCATTCCGCAAGGGCAATCTCGGGGTCATGGATTTCTACAAGATGCAGAATATCCAGGCCGACACCGACATGCGCCGCACCATCTCCGGTGAGGGCCACGAAGGCTCGAAGAGTCAGCAGGGATAACCAAGTCTCCCCTCCCCTCCTCCGTCACCGGGTGAGGGGAGGACTGCAAAGGGCGACAGAATGGGCACACTTCCACTAGCCGCGCTCGACATGGATATGGTCATCGGGATCATCGCCGTTGTGGGCTGGATCATTGCCCAGGCCTTGAGCAAGAAACAACCTGCGCCCCCGCCCCCGCCCGTCCCCGGCGCAGGGGAACACGGGCACATTCCCAATCCGGTTGACGATTTCAAGAAGTTCTTTGAGAACCTTGAAAAGGGGTTGAGCGGGCAAAGCGCCCCCCCTGCGCGGCCATTGCCAGTCCCAACCCCTCCCCGCTCCCGGCCGCACCCCCACCGTCCCCCGAAAGTTCCACAGACGGTTCCGCCGGGCGAATCCCTGCCGGCACGATTTCAACCCCGCCCGGAAGAGACTTCGCCCTGGGGGTTGGATGAGGGAGCAGCACCCTCGGCGGGACTGGAGAATGCACAACGGTGGAACACGCCCCGGCATAAATGGGCGGACGGATACAGCAATCCGGACACTTTGCGAAGAATGATTGTGGCGACCGAAGTTCTGGGAACGCCATTGGCATTGCGCAAACCCAAGCCACCCGCGTTTTGACAGGCTGCCCCGAACGAATCACCGTCACTCGGACACGCGTACGGGCGGCAGACTCATCTCGCGCACACGGTTCATGTAGGTAAGTATTCCGCGCGCCAGTCCCTCGGCCAACTGATCCCGGTAGGCGGGATCAGAGATACGCTTCGCTTCACGGGCGTTGGAGAGAAACCCGCATTCGACCAGCGCCGCAGGACAGCTCGCATTGCGGATCACGTAGAATCGGGCACGCCGGATGCCGCGGTCTTCCGCCCGACTGTGGGCCAGAAGTCCCTTCTGCAGAAAATGAGCCAGCACGGCATTGGCCCCGTCGAACCGATTCCCTGGGCAAGCCGTCACGCGCGAGGAGGATCGTTGCCGTTCAGCCTCGGCGGTCGTGGGGCATCCGGCAGCGGGCACAATGAACGTCTCAATACCCGAAATCGAGGAATTCCGTGACGCATTGAAATGAATGCTCACAAACACATCCGCACCGAGTTTACCCGCCCGCCAGCAACGTTCCTCCAGGGACATGGCGGCGTCCTGATTGCGCGTCAGCCAGACAGTCGTTTGACACTCTCGCAGCTTGGCACGCACGCGTTTGGCCAGATCCAGCGTGAACACCTTTTCCGGGTACCTGGCAACGCCCTGGGTGCCCGGATCCGATCCGCCATGTCCGGCATCGAGAACCACGGTTCCGCCACCAACCTTTTTCAGAACCTGCCCCGGATAACACAGGGCGCCCAGGGTATCGGCGGCATCAACCGGTGCAATCAGCCAGGTGCCGGGGGTTTTCTCGACGGAACGATTAAGATAGAGGGTCAGCCCGTTGAACAACACCCGCCGGCTCCCCGACTCAAACACAACCGTGGAGGTGCGGCTCCGAAAGACCATGCTTGGCCCATACTCACTGGGGGGGCCAAAGCCATACGCCGTCATAATGTCATTGAGCGACAGCCCCCGAAAGGGTACCGCCAGGACCGACGGTATCGGGAAGAGGCAGACGACCACGAGCAATGCGATCCACTGTCGTCCCAAAATGTTCCGTCTCATTGCCATCGTTGCCCCTCTCGTCCTCGCACCAGCGTCCGCCACACGGGTGAAACCCGTTTTTTATGGCGGCGTGCTGGGCACTTTGATATACGGGGTGAGAGAATGTCAAGTGACGAAGCTTCGTTCATACGTACCGGAAGGATGAGATCATGCCCGAAGTGACATTGGAACAGGTCCCCCCAAAAGTGAAAGATATGTTCAATCGGGGGTTTGTGGCAATGGAGCGCGATAATCTTGATTACGCAATCGATATGTTTGCGGCGTGCGTCCAATTGGAACCAACTTTTTACCAGGCGCGGAAGTTCCTCCGCGCCGCGGAGATCAAGCGCTTCAAGATCCGGGGCGAGAGTCGCATGTCCCAGACGATCGCCTCCCTTGTCAACCTGCCCACCCTCCTGACGGCCACGATGTTGTTGAAGTCGGGAAAACCGTTTCAAGCGCTGCAATCCGCTGAAAAGCTTCTGACCAAAGCCCCGCTCTCGCTGGTTTATATCAAACTGCTGACCGAGGCTGCGGAGGCGGCAGGAGAATTTGAGATCGCCATCCAGACTCTGGATATGGCCCGTGAACACTTCCCCCAGGACACGTTCATTCTCGAACGTCTTGGGCATCTCTACATGGAAACCGATCAACCACGCCTGGGGCGTGAGTGTTTCGAGTTGTTATGCGTTCTGAAACCCCATGATTCCGCCGCAGTGAAATCACTCAAGGACGCCATGGCCATTGATAGCATGACCAAGGATGGCTGGGCTGAAGCCCACGCCACCGGCGCTTCGTTCCGCAAAATGATACGGGACGAAAAAACAACGGAACTTCTGGAAAAAGAGGCCAAGGCCGTCAAGGGGCAAAACGATATTGACGCCTTGATTGCCGAAAATCGGGCTAGAATTCAAAGGGAGCCCGGAAACATCAATTATCGCCGGGCCCTCGCCACGCTGTATTCCACCAACGGCAGATATGATGAGGCGATTAACGCGCTTCAAGAGGCTCAAACCGTATCCGGTGGGCGCGATCCCCAGATCGATCAAGCCTTGACCACCATCCGGTTGCATTCGTTCGATGCCGAGATCAAGAAGTTGACGGAGAGCGGCATGTCAGCGGCCGTCGAAGCCAAACAACGCGATCGCGCCCTGTTCATATTCAACGATATTCAGGACCGCATCTCTCGCTACCCGACGGATCTGGGACTAAAGTTCGAATACGGGGTCCTTCTTTTCCATCGGGATCGCATCAATGAGGCCATTCAGCAGTTTCAGGCGGCACAGCGCAATGCACAGCGGCGCGTCAGTTCACTTGTCTATATCGGCTTGTGCTTTAAGGCCAAGCAGCAGTACGACATGGCCATCGAACAGTTGCAGAAAGCCGTAACCGAACTGCCCGTGATGGACGACCAGAAGAAGACAGCCTTGTACGAACTAGGGTTGCTTCTGGAGACTGTCGACCGCCGACCTGAAGCCATGGATTGCTTCAAACAGATCTATCAGGTCGACATCGGGTACCGCGACGTGGCGTCACGCGTGGAGCGCGGCTACAAGCCCGCAAACTGAAAGACCAAGCCATGGAGCCAACGGTCGGGGTCGAACCGACGACCTGCGCACGCGGCAGATGTGCTTCGACCTGAAACCGTTTGCCGATCTGATGAGCGCGCCGCGGCGGTAAACTGCCGGGCATTCAGAACGGGAGTTTGTTCTTCTCTGCCTGTGGTCAGTTCGCGAAGCGGCGGGGATCAGAACGTCCGTGAGCCCACACACTTGTGATTTACAGCCTGACCCCGTCCCCTGCTCGACAAGGTGAATGTCGGCAGGAACAGACCCCATGTGTTCAACGTGGATCAGGTACGCAGCCTCTTGAACGCGGCCGCCACGTTTGTCCCGATGCACTATGTCATTGAGAGCCGGAACCCGCCTAAAGGCGAGATGCGGCCGATTGAGAAGGCCGAGACCATCGCCGAGGCACGGGCTCAACTGGTGCCCTATATCGCCATCGGCTTGTTCTGCGGGTTGCGCCCCGAGAACGAACTGCGGAACCTCGACTGGCGGAACATCATCTTCGATGGCGACCGGGCCTTCATCCGCGTCGATGCCCAAACGACCAAGACCCATGCGTGCCGGGACGTGTTCATGCCGGCGAATTTGGTTGAATGGCTGGCGCCCTACCGCCGCGCGAGCGGAACCATCGGCTATTCACGCAAACGGCTGGCCGCCGTGGCCAAGGCGGCCGGGGTCGAATGGACTCCTGATGTGATGCGGCATTCCTATGGCAGTTACCACCTGGCCAACGGGCGCAACGTGACCGAAACAGCCCACCAGATGGGAAGCAGCCCCCGCATGATCCGCCAGCATTACGAGAACTTGAGAACCGCCAAGGAGGGCGCGGACTTTTTCGAGGTTGTACCGGTTAAGGAGCCGATCCAGACCGCCGCGTTCGCGAGAGCAGGTTGAGGGACGCAAGCGGAATGGGGCGTTGACGTTATGTCTATTCTGACATATTATAGGAATCGATGATGAATGGAAAACCGTTGCGGTGGTTGCATGGCGAGGTCAAGACGCCGCCCATGAGCGTAGAGGCCCGGCGTGAGATGGGGATGCTCCTGAGGGATGTGCAGGACGGTGAGACGCTCTGTATGCCGTACTCACGACCGATGCCGGTGATCGGGGCTCGATGCCACGAACTGCGGGTAAACGACGCGAACAAGACGTGGCGGCTGATCTACCGCATGGACCAGGACGCCATTG
>JBAXWO010000459.1:0-2881 GCA_037128375.1 bacterium | reverse complement strand
GTGTCGTCATCGGTATGGCGGATGTCGTCGTTCCCATCGTCCCACGTGAAGATGTAAGGCGGAGTCGAGATATAGGGAATTCCGCTCAACGCCTGTTCGCCAACCTCTCCGCGAACAGTCGTGGTCAGACTCCGGTGGGCGTTTGAAACGTAAAAAAACTGGATGCCACCAGCGAGGATCATGACGATGACGATGATCCCAATGATCAACTCGACGAAGGCCTGTCCGTTGCGGGTGTTAGTGTCCACGGCGCGTTCCTCCCCCCGGGCTGCCGCCCGGTCCACCGCCCGGAGGGACGATGCATTTGGCGCTGTTGAGGCTGAGCCACAAGGCGCCTTCAGCTCGGAAAGCGGGGTTCTCCCAGATCGTCAGTGTCACGCAATACGTGCACCCCGGCTCGGTTGTTCCGGTGGCGACGTAAATAGGAAGATGTTCAACGATGTGGCGCCGCCATTCAATATCGAAAAACCCGTCACTGCCGGTCGAGGCGGCATCGATGGGGATGAGACGGATGTCGTGGTAGGCGGGGAGAACAATCGACCAGGCATCGGGGCGGATACGCTCGCCATCGGCCTCCAAGTAGCCGAAGGGTTTGGCGGCGGCGGTCCAAAGAATGGTGTCGGAACGGTTTGAACCGTCCAGACCGGGGGTCAGGCGGGAGGCGACGGTTTCGACGCGGATGACGGCATCGGCGCCGCTGTAATCATACTGCGGCAGAACCGGTCCGGTGATCGGAAAGGGCGCGGGACCGTCGGGATTCATCGTCGCCCAATTGCCCCAGCGTCCGGGGTTATAGGCATACCATGACTGAACGGTTTGTGTCGCTTGGGTGGTGATAAGCGTGGGGTCGAGACCGGCTTGCGCGGCAAGCATCTTCAGCGCGGAGGTGTCGATCACGTGATCCAAGACTAACGAGCTGCGGTTCAGATGGAGGGCAAAAAACTCGGCGTTCTCAAAGTTGTGCGTCGTGGCATTGGGAAGAGGCGGCCAGAAGGTGTGATCGGTGTAATTGGTGAGGAGATCCGGGTAGTTGTGGTAAAACCAGCACCAATTCTTGCTGGCGACGGCTTCATAAAATGCGCGCTGATGGAGGATGTGGCCGCCGATGCTGTCGGTGTACAACTGGGCATTGTCCGGGCCGGCGGCGACGCCGTCGTTGGCGATGGCTTCGAGCATGTCGGCGTAGTCGTTCCAGGCTCCTAAATAGGGCTCTGGAAACAACATGGCGCCGCCGATGATGGTGGTGTACGTGTTGCGGACGGTATTGGCGTGCTCATGAACGACCTCGGTATAGTTGGAGTTGGCATAAACGCCGTTCAGCTTGGCGGCTTGCTGGGATGCGGCGAAGGCGGCCATGGGGCCGGTGAAGCAGAGGCGCGCCTGCATGTTGGCGAGGGCGTCGTCGGCCACATCATCTCCGGCGCTGATGGCGAGCGCGCGCAGCAGATTGGCCTCGCCGATCAGATTGAGCGTGGACCCCTGCCAACGGGCGGCTGCTAGAACGGAAGCGTCGCCCGCGTCCTGACTCTTGCCCTTCATGAAGACGATGCGCCGGATGTCGACGGACCACAGCACCATGAAAGCCAGCACGACCAGCGCCATCAGCAGGAAGATGGCGATCTGGCCGCTTCGGCGGGCGGCGTTCGGTGGCGATATGGGATGTGCGGCCATAGGTGTCAATAGTTCTGATCATCCAAGTAGAGCGCGTAATGGTTTTCGATATCGGCGGCTCCTTCGAGGTGCAGAGGCTCAACCACGCGTCCGTCCAGAATGCCACTCCCGCCTCGAATCACGGAAATGAGCATGTCGAGCGGCTGACGAACGCGAACACGGAAGGCGGCGAATTTACCGGGGTCCAAAACGCCCGCATAATGAAGAGACACGTCGTCCCAGCGCTCATAATCGAGAATGGCTTCGGCCCACTCCTGCCAGGGTGAATAGAGATAGTCGGGAATGCGGCCCAGCTCGACGCCGACTTTGGGCGATGCAGGCGTGGATTTGATCGCCAGGTCCCAAACCTCGCCCGGAGTCATGAATTGCCAGGAATGATTCAGAATGGGGTCGGCGCCCACGGAAATATCGGCCGGCTCGAGCAATCGCCCCGCATTGGGAATAGCCGCTACGCGCATCACCTTGTGCACCATCCACTGGTTGAAACCGACCGTGCGCGCCCGCGCCGCCCGCGCGGCGGCGTGATCCAGCACGTCGCGCGAAGCGAAGCCCAGGCACAGTTGAAAAAAGAGGAAGAAGATGAGGCAGATGAAGATGAGCGCCACGCACGACTCCACCATCGCCTGCCCGCACCGGCCGCGACATCCATCGCCACCTCTGGCAGCCCCCGTTGACATGGTATCCTATGCCCGCCTAGGGCGCACCGACAGTCCCGTCGGCGTTGAGATCCTGAACTGGGTTTTCACTCAACGCATCATACTTCGCCACCGCCTCATCACCGACCTCTTTGTCCAAGGCAGAAGTCGCACCCGTAGCCTTCTTTCCAATGGCCTTGCCAAACTTGGAGAAGAGCGCGATCAGGGTGATGGCAATCAGTACGACAATGATGATATACTCAACCATCGTCTGACCTTTTCGTGAGGACATGCGCATAGCCGCTCCTTTCCGCCTGACGGCGGGTGTTGTGCGTTCATGGGTAGTCGGACGCAACAAGGTCCAAAACCCGGTTAGATTGCTGCCGCAATGTGTACATGAGCACCCCCAACGTGGTGAGCGCGGCAAACAGCGAGATCAACACTATGACGTATTCGACCATCGCTTGTCCGCCACGCCGCGACCTCATCGGCTTGTGCATCCATGCACGCATTATCAGTAACAACGGTGCAACCATGGAATCATTGTAAGGCAGACGATGCGGGATGGCAATAGG
>JBAXWO010000458.1:0-2886 GCA_037128375.1 bacterium | reverse complement strand
CGTCTGTGGCCAGGTTGATGTAGAGGATCTGGACGGCGCTCAACGGCATCGGCATACCCAGCACGGTGGCACCGAGCATGATCAGCATCTCGCCGATGTTCGAGGACTGCAGATACATCAGGTACTTCTTGATGTTGCTGAAAATGCCTCGCCCTTCCTCGAAGGCCGCCACGATTGGCGCGAAATTATCGTCCGAGAAAAGACCGGATCGCCAATATCAACGAAAGAGAGGTGGTGAAATCATGAAGGCAGTTGTCGCACATTGAGCGCCTGTCGAACCGTCTTGACTTTGTCCCGGTGATGTTCAAATTCGGCCAAGTTACGGGCAGGAGAGCAAAGGGCGGAGTCGGTCCGCTAGGTGCGAACAGTCCGGTACGGAACCCCATCTGGGAACCGTACCGGCTTTTTGTTTTGTGCCTCGTGGAATATCCAGAGAACCGGCAAAAGAAACGAAGGAAGGACACAATATGACAGTCACATGCAAGAACAAGAAACTTGTCAACTGGGTCGCCGAGGTTCAAGCCATGGTCAAGCCGGACAAGGTCGTCTGGTGCGATGGTTCCAAGGCCGAATACGACAACATGATCAAGATCATGGTCGACGCCGGCATGGCAACACCGCTGAAGAAACGGCCGAACAGCTATCTGTTCCGCAGCCATCCGAGCGATGTGGCCCGGGTGGAAGACCGCACTTACATCGCTTCCAGAACCCAGGAAGAAGCCGGACCGACCAACAACTGGATCTACCCGGCGGAATTGAAGAAAACCATGCGCGGGCTGTACGACGGCTGCATGAAGGGCCGCACGATGTACGTCATCCCCTTCAGCATGGGCCCCATCGGATCGCCTATCTCGAAAATCGGCGTCGAGATAACCGAGTTACCCTACGTTGTCGTGAACATGCACATCATGACGCGCCTGCTCTGCTCCCCGTCGAGACGACGCCACTGCGGGCGGCCCTGGAAGAATGGTTCACCTTCCTTGGCGTCAGACCTGTTGTTGTTGCCGAGTTTGAGGATCCGGCGTTCATGATGGTTATGGCCGCAGAGGGGCTCGGATTTGTTGTCGCGCCGTCGGCCATCACTCGCGAAACATCGAGGCATTACGGGCTAAAACCATTTGGCAGTACCGAGGCGTGCGCGCATCAGTACTATGGCGCTTCCGGGTTTACAGGGGGATTTTCTACTGGACGGAATGACGCAACGTCACGTAACCCGTTGAATACAAGAGGCTTTGAAGGAAAGACCTGAAAAAACAATGGCGATGCGACAGGCCGGAAGGCGATCCCTGCCCGTATTCCTCTAAATGCGCTGTATTTATTGGCTGTCAGGCACGGAACCTCAATTCTGATCAATGAAACATCCCCACACAAACCCAGAAGCGCCAGTACTATGCCATCACGGCCGAACGCAGACTGAAACACCCTGCTGCCATCGCGATCACCGAGCACTCACGGACGGACCTGCTTGGGTGATCACTCATCACGCGGGGTGTTGGAGCATAAGCAGGCTCCCTGCAACCATCCATCATGGCGCCTCATGTTGCGCGCCTTGACTTCGGTGCGTGGGCTTCATACTCCACTACTTATGGGGAGCGCTGTAGCGGAGGACGTAGGCATGTTCATTGGTGGCGACGCTGTCAAGCATGCCAGCCGCTCTGAGCCATCGCCGATCCTCCGCGGGGGCATCACAGAAAAGTACGTCCACGGGTTGGCCAACTTGACTCAGCACGGTCTTCAGGCTGGAACCCGCTTGAATGCGGCGAAATCGCTCTGGACTGAAGGCATCAGCATACCGGGTGTCGAATATCAGAGCCCTGAAAACGAAGTGCGCGGAGACCGCAGCGGCAACAGCGATAGATAATGTCCAAAGCAAGACCTTCAGGCGACGGGCCATCATCACATCCTGAACATATGTCGCAAGCAAGGGCGTGGGAACTCATGTTTCACTGGCGCGTTTTGCAGCGTTTGTCACGCTGTCCCGAAACTCAGTCGATTCGCGCAGACATTCCTTAAGAGTCGGCAGGGGCATGAGGTTTAGCTCTCTGGCTGACGGCTCGCCTCTTCTGTGATCGTTCAATTGTTGCGCAAACTGGTGGATAGCCTCGATTTCGTGCTGGAGGTAGAGGGACGCATCAAGGGGATGGCCTTCGCGATCATCCGGCAATTGGGACTCGTGCAGGTGCTCGATGATCCTTTCTCGGATCTCAGAGAGGTTTAACTTGGCCAGTTCACGCCATTCATCGAGGAACAGCGCCTGTATAGCCTTCTCGATCTCCCACACGGAGATCCAGTCGCTCTCCGGATAGGCCCTGCCCGATGAGAATGCAAAAAACATGAATCACAGCGCGCAGCAGACTGCTGGAGCTGCAGCGCCTCCGGTGCAGTAGATGATCACGCCTCCAACGATAATACATCCGCCAACAATCAATGTTTCGTCCGCCGTTGCAAGGCATCCTGCGTAAATGGCCATGCACTTGGAGTAGCACAGACAACGATTGCGACGAACAGCACTACTGCTCCCCGGATATCTGGCTTTGCAGTCCTCAATGCATGCATCATAGTCGGCGTCACATTCGGCAATCGTCTTCAACCCCAACGCATCGTAGTTTGCGATCGGATTATTAAGGAATGCTGAATAAAGAAACCGGGGCTCGTTCAAGCGCTGAGCTTCCGTATTTGCGTAGCGCTCGCGATCTTCCCGGAAGGTGATGATCTTCTGATGTTCTTGCACCAGGAAGGGCACGTTCATATCGTCCACACGGGGCATCCTTCTTGATGGCATATGAGAGGGCGGGTTCTCGGACTGGCGGCATTCAGGGCAGACTTCGCGGACAACACAACCGCGCGACGCTACGGGGAACGTCGGTGCAACGCCGGCCCTGTCAA
>JBAXWO010000457.1:0-2890 GCA_037128375.1 bacterium | reverse complement strand
TACCACAAACCCTCCCGCAATGTAAGGGTTCTGCTTTAATTTCCCGCCCCGGTCGGTTATCCCTTGTGGCTCGGAGACATGGTTGAGACCGTCTCCAAGAACGAAACGAGAAGCAAGCGTCCTATTTCGTCGCCGCGCCTGACCTCTCCCGCGACTGGAAGGTTAAGGCGTGGGTCTTCTCCGCCCTACAGACAGCCTGGTGTCCCCATCCATTTCCACCTCTCCAGACAGGCGACCAGCACAAATCTCCCGGCAGGTCTGCGCCAGGGTTTCCCGAATGGCCTGATACTCGCGCGATTTCAAGCCCCAGGCGGCACTCGCTTGCGCCGCCCTGATTCCCCGGTTATTCCACGCCTCGGAAATGAGGGATGTCATGCCGGGATCGCGTATTTGAGGCACAGCCCAGTCCAACCCGAAGTAGGCATACAACCCCTTGATCTTGGCCTCGGTATCATCATCCTGACTCACCCCCACTACCGGCACCCCGGACGTAAGGGCGAAGACCACCCCGTGGTAACGGGTTGACACCACGAAATCACATAGGCCCGTCAGGTACTTGATGTGCCGATCCCGGTAGTCAGGAGAATCCGCCACAACCAGCCGGCCAACCAATCCCGTAGCCTCGGCAAAGTCCCGCGCCAAGTGAACATCGCACCGGTGTGGCACACTCGAACGAAGGTGCGGCAACCACAGGATATCCGCGTCCAGCGACCGCAACCAAGGAGCCAGGGACTGGACCATTTCCACCAGACGCTGCGACCGCTCCGCCCGGTTGCCCGGAAGGTGGAGTGACAGCCCTACGCAGGGGCGCACCCCAAAACATCGCTGCGGAAGAAACGCCGGGGACATTGGAACCAGATCCAATGCATCGTCTCCCGTCACCACAAGCCGGTCGGCAGGCACACCAACGCGAAACCCCAGTTGCACCGAGATATCCGGATCACGCACTCCGACCCTCTTTGCGCTCGGCAACCAATGGCCCAGAATCGCTTCATCTTGCTCGCTCAATAAAGGGCCGATTTGCTGCCCCGTAACGACAACGGGAACATCGCGGGCCAAGGCATACCCGGCCAATAAAGAACGGAGTCTCAGTAAGGCGCCATAACGACTGGTGAGGGTCCCGCCGCCGCAGATGGTCAGGATGGAAGCCCGCCTCACCTCGTCCAGTACCTTCCCGAGCGCGGGGGAAAACCCCTTGCACAAAGCCTCCACTACACGGGCGCGAAGCAAAGGGTGCTTCCACTGCTTAAACCAAAATTGATCCAGCCAACGCGGCACTTTCGGTTCCGCCAGGGACATCACCCCGTGCTCGCGCTCGGTAAAGTCCGGATCCTCGCTCAGAACAACCGGCTTCAGTTCCGGAACCGTCCGCCTTAACCAGGCCAGTCGTGCGGTAAGTATGGCCTCATCACCCACATGGTAATGCGATAGCCCTGCGACATCCGCAACCAGAAAGGCAGTAGCCTTCAAGTCGGACTCCCCGCAACCCGGCTCCCAAGATGCCGGAACCACCGCCGCCAGTCTTTTCCGCCATTTCGCGTCTGCCGGATAACCTGCCGGAGCGCCCGCTGGATGTCGGGACGAATGCCGCGTGCCTCTAATATTCGCAGGTTGCACTCATGGTGGAAGATGAGTTCCGGATGATTGATCTTCAATGCCGTCACGGCCTCCGCCGTCAAGGCCTGCTCGAAAGCCGGACACCGCTCCAATGCCCCGCACGCCAATAAGCCAATCATGGTTCGCAGACATTTCTCGCAGCTCCCGCAGTTAAGGGATCCGGATACGCGGCGGCGGTAGCACACAACCAGATGGTCCAGCGCCAGTTGATGCCCGGCAATCGCCTCGATCTTCCGTTGGCGGTTTGCCCAATATCCCTCGGATTTCAGCGCCACGCGACGGGAACTCCACAAGGGATCCAATAGAGGATGGGAACCCCAGGGCTCCACACCCTCCTGATGGCAGGACGTAGACGGAACCAGCACGGTCCCCCCCTCGTCCGCAACGAGATGCGCCACCGTGGCAAGCGCCGTCCCATGCGCGATTTCCCAGGGCGACAGTGCCGGCAGCCGGGGTATTGTGTCCTCCATGAAGTTGCGCAGGTTGGTGGTGACCACAATCAATTTCTTCCCCAACGCCGCTGCGGCTTCACGGGCTGAAGCCTCGGCCCGGCGACACCGCTCCGTGTCCGCCAACTCCGGCGAGAATCCGGCCACGAAGACCAGCGCGGCGAGATGCTCCAGATTTTCATACACAGTATAGAAGGAGTCCACTCCCCCTGAAAAGAAGGTCATGGTTGACAACGGCGGCAACCGGCCCGCCTCCCTGCCGACAGGCTGATCCGCGGAATGACCCTGCCCCGACACCTCAATGAGGGCGGGGCTCAACTCCGGCACCCAATCATGCAGAATCTCCTGCGCGTGCCCGACCCCTCGGAGAAACATGGCATCCAAAGGTCCCTCGACCACCAGACGACACCGGCACGCCATGGCCGAAATCAAGCTCGTGAGGACGAAGGCCTCCTTCCGCACCGTGACAGCATGGCCGTCGACGCGAAAGAAGACCCGCCATGAGCGGGCGTCAGGGCCGACAATATGAAGGTTCAATTCAGACGTCTGGATGTCCGATGAAACCGATAGGTCCTGAATTGAGAACGAGTTCATTGTTGCAGTAAGAACCATGCGCTTAGAGGCCGTCACCGAATTCGACTGAACACACAAATAGGCCGTGTCATTTCGTCAGATGTATTAACCTGCGTTGACACTTTCTTCAATCAGAATATTGCCAGAGTCACTCCGACTGAATTTCCACTCTTCTCGCGTTATCATTACTGACGGCGAGAATTTCCCTATCCCCCCCCGGCAGTCTCGATGACTGCCGGTTCATCCCCAAC
>JBAXWO010000456.1:0-2899 GCA_037128375.1 bacterium | reverse complement strand
CCTTCTGAACAAGCAGATTGCCGCCGAACTCGGCATCGAGGAAGGCACCGTCAAGATCCATCGTGGTCGGGTGATGCAGAAGATGGGCGTCCAGTCCGTGGCAGAACTCGTGAAGATGACCACGGGTCACTGATCAGTGACCCGCTTCTCCTCCCCTGCCGTATATCACTAAGGTGCAATACCCCCATTCTCCGTGTTCTGCTAGGTATTCTCCCCATGAACGGAGAAACTCAGACGAACCTTGTCGTGAGCATCGTTGATGATGATCCTTCGGTGCTGCGTGGTCTGGAGCGGCTGATGAAGGCGCACGGATATAAGGCGCGCTGTTTTACCTCCGCGCGCGAGATTCTCGACTCCGGCCTGCCTGATGAGGATGCGTGCCTCCTCATCGATGTGGCCATACCGGAAATGGACGGTCTTCAACTGTATAAGGAACTGCGTCGCAGGGGCTGTCTCACGCCGGTCATATTCATTACCGCGCTGGACGATCCCGCTGTCCGCAAATCCGTGAACCGGCTGGGCGCCGCCGGGCTCTTCCGCAAGCCGGTGGACGGCGACGAGTTGCTGGATGCGGTGAAGCGGGTGAAGGGCGGGGTAAAGCGATGAGCAAGAACCAACACGTGTCTGAGTCGGCGGAATGGCGCTTCAACCTTGTTTCCGCAATTGCCGCACTGGCGATTTCCGTCGGCGGCCTGGTTCTTGTCGGCTGGGCGCTCGATATCGCCGCGTTGAAGAGCATCCTGCCGGGTTGGGTGTCCATGAAGCCAAACACCGCAGTGGCCTTCGTCCTGATCGGGATTGCGATCTTATCATCTTTCCCTCGCCCGACGGTCCTTCTCTCCCGCGTGGCCCGCCTATGCGGCTGGCTGGCCGGTGTGATCGGACTGTTGACGCTGGTGGAATACATCAGCGGCTGGAATCCCGGTTTTGACCAGTGGTTGTTTCCCGAACTGGCCGCCACGGTGGGCACGTCGAATCCGGGGCGCATGGCGCCGGACACGGCGTTGTGTTTCGCGTTGCTGGCGGTCGGATTGGAAACCGTCCGCGCCTTGCGTCGGCGAAGCCTGATGTTGATCGGCACCGTAATTCTCGGTGGGTTGGTGATAACGATAGCGGTGGCAGCCATCTCGACCTATTTCACACCGGCACTCGGAGTATTTGGGTGGTGCGGGTTGACGAACATGGCGGCGCCGACCGCAGCGGGGTTTGTGGTCCTGGGCTTGGCGTTGGTCGAGTTGGCGCGGCAGACCAGCGGTTTGAAGTGGACGCTTGGTCGGGGAACCACAGTGAGTTTCGCCGGTGCTTTGATGTTGGTGGTGTTACTCGGTCTCCACTCCAGCCGGAGTGCGTATTGGCAGGCCGAAACCGCGAATAGTGCCCGCAGTGCCGAACAGGTGCTTGCCTCGCTGAGTGACGTTCTCGGTGAAGCCGCCAAGGCCCAAGCCCACACACGCGGCTATGTCATTGCCGGCGATGAGCGGTATCTCCAGGCTGAACAGGAAGCATCTGTTCAGTGCCACGCCTCGATGGCGAAACTGCGCGCGCTCACCGTTGACCCTGGCCAGCAAGCGCGCGTTGTCCGGCTCGAAACGCAGATTAACGAACTGCTTACGTGGTATCCGCAGGTCATCGATGTCCGTCGCAGCGGTGGTGCGGGAATCGGCCAGCGCGACATGATCAATCATGGGGAAGACTTGATGGACAGCGTGCGGGTATCGATCGCAAAGATAGAGACCATCGAGAACCAGTTGCTCCAAGAGCGAAGCCGGAAAGCGCAGAGCGTGGCCCGGTTCACGCAAGGGTTCATCACCAGTGTCACGTTCGTAAGGGTGTTTGTTTTCTTGTTAACCACATTGGGTCTGAACCAGTCTGAGGTGGAGCGGAAACAGGCACAGGAGACGTTGCGCGCCTCGGAGGTTCGCTACCGCCGGCTCTTCGAGGCGGCCAGAGATGGCGTGTTAATCCTCGACGTTGAAACCGGGATGGTCGTGGATGTGAATCCTTTCTTGATCGAGTTATTGGGTGTCACGCGCGAGGTGTTTCTCGGCAAGAAGGTCTGGGAACTGGGATTCTTCAAGGACCTCATCGCCAACGAGGCCAACTTCGCGGAATTGAAGCAGAAGGGATTCGCCCGCTACGAGGATATGGCGATGGAAGGTCACGACGGCAAGCGTCACGAGGTGGAGTTCATCAGTAACGTCTATCTGGTGAACCATCAAAAGGTGATCCAGTGCAACATCCGCGACATTTCCGAGCGGGTAATAGCGGCGATGAAGATCCGGGAGCTCAACGAGGAACTGGAACAGCGGGTTGCCGAGCGCACCGCGCAACTGGATGCCGCCAACAGGGAACTTGAAGCCTTCAGTTATTCGGTCTCGCACGACCTCCGCGCGCCGTTGCGGCACGTTCAGGGCTACGTGGACATGCTCGGGCGCGAGGCCGAGGGCCGGCTGTCGGAGCAAGGTCGGCATTACATGAAGACGATTGCGGACGCCAGTCGGGAAATGGGCGTACTGATTGACGACCTGCTGTCGTTCTCGCGCATGGGCCGGGCGGATATGATTGAGACAAGGGTGAATCTGGACACACTGGTGCAGGACGCTCTGCGCGTTTTGGAGCCGGCCACACGCGGGCGGAATATCGTCTGGAAGATCCCTCCCTTGCCTGTGGTGCAAGCCGATCCCGCGATGCTACGACTGGTCCTGGACAACCTGCTGGGCAATGCGGTGAAGTTCACCCGCCCGCGCGACCCGGCAGTGATTGAAATAGGAATGATGAATGAAGCATGCAGAATGCAGAATGAGGCACACGGAGAACCAAAGGCAGAATGCAGCATGATGAATGGTGTCCTTTCGGCAACAGTGCATGCGCCTGAATGCTGGCCCCTGATAGATTGCTA
>JBAXWO010000455.1:0-2902 GCA_037128375.1 bacterium | reverse complement strand
CAGCGGGATATCGGTCCAATAACATCACGTTTGTACGTATGCCACGCATTTTTGACAATATCGAGCTCGAATTGCTGCCCACGCTGCGGCAAACTCTCCAGATATCCGAACATGCTGATTTTTGCGTGGGCTACTTCAATCTTCGTGGGTGGAAGTCCATTGATGGGCTGATCGACAACTGGTCGGGCGGCACCGACAGGCAGTGTCGCCTCCTTGTCGGCATGCAGCGTTTGCCGCAAGAGGACCTGCGGGAAGCTTACAGTCTTCTGCCGCACGAGGACCAGATGAGCAATCAGGCCGTCATCCGCCTGAAACGCCGGTTGGCCGAGGAGTTCCGCGCCCAACTTACGATTGGTGCCCCGACCGATAGCGATGAAACTGGCTTGCGCCGACTCTCCGCCCAGCTTAAAGCGGGCAAGGTGGTGGTCAAACTTCATCTCAGGCATACCCTCCACGCCAAGCTCTACCTCTGTTTCAGACCCGATCCGAATAACCCCGTCACCGGGTTTGTCGGATCCAGTAACCTCACGCTTTCGGGTCTCTCCAAGCAGGGGGAACTCAATGTCGACGTCCTCGATCACGACGCAACCCAAAAACTCTCTCGCTGGTTCAATGACCGATGGGGTGACCGGTGGTGCGTGGACATCACAAAAGAACTCATCCAGGTCATCGACGAAAGCTGGGCGCGGCCCGACTGTCCGCCGCCCTACCAGATTTACGTCAAGATGGCCTACCACTTGGCAGAAGAAGCGCGTGCGGGCCTTTCGGAATTCACCATTCCGGCGGATATGCGGGGCATTCTTTTGGAGTTTCAGTCGGCCGCTGTCCGGATTGCGGCCCGTCATCTGGAGAAACGCGGCGGCGTGATCCTGGGCGATGTCGTAGGCCTTGGTAAAACGCTCATGGCCACAGCGCTGGCCCGATTGTTCCAAGACCCGCCCCGGTCACTCGAAACCCTCATCCTCTGCCCCAAGAATCTGGTCGGCATGTGGGAGCACTATGCCCACCGCTACCGACTCATTGCCAAAGTCGTTTCCGTGACGCAGGCGCAGAACACCCTGCCCGATCTTCGCCGTTACCGCGTCGTCATCATCGATGAAAGCCACAACCTGCGGAACCGCGAGGGCCGCCGCTGGGCCGTGATCCGCGACTATATCGCCCGCAACGCCTGCAAGTGCATCCTGCTTTCCGCCACGCCCTACAACAAGGCCTACCTCGACCTCGCCAACCAGCTCCGTCTGTTTCTCGATCCGGAGGATGTTGTTGGCATCCGCCCCGAGGAGTATATCCGCCAAGACTGTAACGGCCGCCCCGAAGAGTTTACCCTCCGCCACCAGTGCCCGCTCAACTGCCTCTCCGCCTTCGAGAAGAGCGAACACCCCGACGACTGGCGCGAGATGATGCGCCTCTTCATGGTCCGCCGCACCCGCAGCTTCGTTGAAACGAATTACGCCTACACCGAATGCCCCACCTGCCAAACCATCGTGCTTGCCACCCAAGCTGACTGTCCCAACTGCTCCCGCGCCAAGGCCAAGACCGACCGCCGCTTCCTCGTGCTGGAAGGCGGCACCCGTTTCCATTTCCCGAAACGCCTGCCCAAGGCGCTTCACTTCCGCATCCGCGACAACAACCCCGATGACCAGTACGCCAAACTATACTCGCCAACAGTGGTTGACACCGTTCGTCTTCTTCACCTGCCTCGCTACGGACTGGCAAACTACCTCAAGGTCACGTTTGATGTGCCACTGGACGCCGACGAAACCGAGATTGTGAAGGATCTCTCCCGTGCTGGAACACGTCTCATCGGTTTTTGCCGCATCAATCTCTTCAAGCGCCTCGAAAGCAGCGGCCACTCCTTCCTCCTTTCCGTTCGGCGTCACATCATGCGCAATTACATTTATCTCCATGCGCTCGAAAAAGGCATGCCGCTGCCTATAGGCACCCAGGATTCGTCACTCTTCGACGCCCAGGCCCATGATGGCGATACCGATAAGGACGGCAATAAGAAGCAGAACACGGAAATCACCGCACAATCGATCGAAGACTTCGAAAAAGCCGCCGCTGGCGGTTATGTCCTGTTGAAGACCAAGCATGGCTCTGAATTCGAGTGGCTTCGTTCCGACCTGTTTAAAGACACGCTGGCCGCTGAACTTACGCAGGATGCGGCACGGCTCTTCACGATTCTGAAGCTTGCCGGCGACTGGCGTCCGGAAAAGGACGAGAAGCTTGCCGAACTCCTGAAACTCCTCACGAAAAAACACCCCAACGAGAAGGTCCTGCTCTTCTCGCAGTTCGCTGACACCATCGACTATCTGAACGAACAGTTGCAGGCACGCGGTTTGAAGAAGTTTGCGGCCGTCACCGGCGATACCGACGATCCCGCCGCGTTCGCCTGCCGCTTCAGCCCGGAATCCAACAAGGCGCGCGACAAGGTCACCGCCGCCGATGAACTCCGGGTGATCATCGCCACCGACGTTCTCAGCGAAGGCCAGAACCTGCAGGACGCCGCCGTCGTCGTCAATTTCGACCTGCCATGGGCGATCATCCGCCTCATCCAGCGTGCCGGACGCGTGGACCGCATCGGCCAGAAGGCGGAGGAGATTCTCTGCTACTCCTTCATTCCCGCCGAGGGCGTCGAGCGCGTCATCCGCCTTCGCGCCCGTGTGCGCCAGCGCCTGCAGGAGAACGCCGAAGTCGTCGGCACCGACGAGACCTTTTTCGAGGACGAAAAGCACGATGATTTCGTGCTCGACCTGTTCACCGAAAAATCGGGCATCCTCGATGACCCGGCGGACGACGAGGTCGACCTCGCCTCGCTCGCCTACCAAGTCTGGAAGAACGCCTGCGATTCCGATCCGGCCCTCAAGAAGACCATCCCCGACATGGCCAACGTGGTCTATTC
>JBAXWO010000454.1:0-2904 GCA_037128375.1 bacterium | reverse complement strand
TCTATCAGGGGCAGAGCCTGAACGGGGACCGGCAGCCGGTTGTGCAGGTGAACTTCTACCGTGCGCGCGAGCTTGCGGAATGGATGACGCAAAAGGACTTCGCCTCCGGCAGCCTTTCGTCGACTCCGCAGTACCGCCTACCTTCAGAGGACGAGTGGCTGGTTTTCGCGAGGTGCGGCGAGGAGCGGGCATTCCCCTGGGGCAAGGAGATGCCGCCGAAATATGGAAATTACTCGGACGCAAGCGTAAAGGCCAGTTTTGCCCAGTGGACGCCCATTCCCGGCTATAACGACGGTTGCGCCGTTTCCTGCGTGGTGGAGCAAAGCGGGAAGAACGAGTGGGGCCTCTATGGCGTGGGCGGCAACGTGTGGGAGCCGGTGGCACGCGATGACTCCGGCAAGTTTTTCGCCACCTGGCACGGGGCGTCGTGGCGCTACGACAACTCGAAGTTCCTGCGTTGCGACTACTGCAGCGCCCGCGACGCCACGTCTCTGGAATCGGATTTCGGTTTCCGGTTGGTTATGGTTTGCGAGGGAGAAGTCGGGAGATAGGTAACGATCGGTCATAGGCGGCGGATCGATGGAATGGAGAAGGACTGTATGAATCACCCCCTGCATGTAGGTGCGGCGCAGATTGTCGCGCGGGTCGAGGATATGGCCGGTAACCTGGCGCTGATTGGCCGCTTTGCCGATGAGGCACGCCGTGCCGACGTCGAGGCGCTGCTGTTTTCCGAGGGCGTGCTGCAGGGCGGAAGTGTTGCGCCGGAAGCGGTTCGCCGGGCGGTTCCCGCGGATGGTCCCGAGTGCCGCACCGTGGTCGAGACCGCCCGCCGCACGGGGATACTCCTCCTCGTAGGCTTCAATGAAAAGTCCGGCGACCAGGTGTTCAATTCCTACCTGATCGCCTATCCCGATGGCCGTACGCAGGTGCAGCGGAAACTGGCGCTGAATGACCGCGAGCGCGCCGTCGGCTTCACGGCCGGTCCCGCCGAGCGCCTGCCGCTGGATATCAGGGGGCGGCGAGCGCGCATGGTTATCTGCGCCGACTGCGGCAGCGAGGCCGTTCAGCGGGAACTCGACAAAGCCCAATGCGACCTGGTCTTTCTCGGAACCGCCGGCGGCGGGACCCGTGCCGAGATGCTCAGGGCGGATGAACTCCTGACTCCGGACGGGCTCAAGCGCTACGCCGAGCGCATGGGGCGCGTCGGGATCCCGATTGACGCCATCGCCGACTGCCGCCGCAAGCGGCGAGCCCTGGTCGCCTGCAATTGCGTGGGCGATAACGGGCTCGATCTGTGTCAGGAGGGCAACTGCATCATCATTGATGGCGACGGCTGCCTGGTCGGCCTGATTCCCGGAGCACCGGTGCTGGAGTTTCAGCGCTCACGCCTGGTCCACGCGGTGCTGGAGACTCATGACCTGCGGGGACTTCAATGACAGCAGCAGGCAAGTACGAGGTCCGGCTTGACCGCTATGAGTCCAAGTACATCATTCCCAGGTCGGCGTTACCCGAGATCCGCGAGTTTATACGTCCGTTTTGCGAGCCCGATTCCCATTCGCACGGCGATCCACCCGAGTACACCATCACCACGCTTCAACTCGACACTTGCGACTTGGCTCTACACCAGGCCAAGCTGCACGAGAGCACCGCCCGTTTCAAACTCCGCGCGCGGACCTATGGCGTTCCGGGTGAAAGCGTCGTGATGGCCGAGGTCAAGCGCAAGTACGGCCGCACTATCGTGAAGTCGCGCGCCAACATTCCCTTTGATGCGTGGGGCGAGCAGCTCATGCGTGAGCCCCGGCTGTCCCTGTCCTTCAAGACCCGGAGCGAAGAGGAGGGGTTCCTCGACTTTGTCCGCCTCGTGCGAGAAGTGGACGCGCGGCCCGTCGTTCTTATCCGGTACATCCGCGAGTCCTACTTCGGCGTCCACGATCCCTACGCGCGCGTGACCTTCGATCGGCGCTTGGAGTACCAGCCCACGGCTTCATGGGATTCGTGGGGTCGGAACGGCCACTGGCGCGCGATGGATCAGCCCCTGATTCAGAATCAGGGATTTGCCTTCTCCGGCGTTGTGATGGAAGTCAAGACGTTGAACGACGCGCCGCAGTGGATGGTGGAACTGGTCATGCGATTCAATCTTGATCGGATCGGCCATTGCAAGTACTCTGATGCGATTTGGCAAGAGTCACTTTTCAACTCTTCCATAGACGGGCCGTATGCGGCTGAAGATCTCGAGGAATCGTGACAATGGGGCACGTGGGAAGGAATCGGAATCATGAATGAGTTTTTCTCCGTTCTCGGGTCGGCGCGTATGATGGGGACCGAGCAGATTGTCTTTTCGCTGCTGTTGACCTTTGTTCTTTCCTTCACTTTTGCCACCATCTATCGCTGGACGTTCTCCGGGTTTTCCTACTCGCGCGCATTTGTCCACACCATGGTCCTGGGCTCCATGGTCGTCTGTCTGGTCATTATGGCCATCGGCAACAACCTCGCCCGGGGGCTGGGGATCCTGGGGACCTTGGCCATCATCCGTTTCCGGACCAACGTCCGCGATCCGCGCGACATGATCTTCCTTTTCGCCGCCTTTGGCGTGGGCATTGCCTGCGGCGCTTCGAGTTTCAGCGTTGCCATCGTGGGAACCATCACTATTTCCGCGGCGGCGTTGGTCTTGCACTGGTCGCCGTTCGCGACCCGCCGCAACTATGAGGGGCTCCTGCGCTTTATGCTGCCGGCGGAACCGACGGCGGAGGAACACGTTCAGACCGTGCTCAAGCATCACTGCTCGGCGTTCAATTTGATCGCCATGCGGGAGGCGGCGCAGGGGGACCTTTTGGAGTATTCCTATCAGGTCCGTCTGATCGATCCCTCCTACCACGCGGATCTCCTGGAAAAGATGAAGGCGAT
>JBAXWO010000453.1:0-2908 GCA_037128375.1 bacterium | reverse complement strand
AGACGATAGCTTTTCACATCCTATTGATTCCGAAGGGGTAGCGATCAGGCTACCCCTTTTTTTGTGCCCATGTTCCGCGATTTCCGGGGTTGTCATGAAACAACCCACAGAAAGGCGACTGAACATGATGAGGCAGAACCAGGCCCACCACCCACAGGGCCGACCGGCGAAATCCGACAAACGGTATCAGCAACTCCTTGATCTGGCGCGTGGCGGCGACGAGACAGCCGTCCACGACCTCTGGGCGGAATACCAGTTCGATTTCCATAAGGAGAGGTCTGGCCATGAGTGACTTGACCGGCGAATTGCTGGCGGCGGTTGTGGCGGCGACGCCCGACCGGAAGGAGGCGGCGCTCAAGGCCCTGCGCGGCGCCCCTGAACCAGAGCGAAGCACGGTTCAGGGCAAGGGGCCGCTTTTGATGGGGATGGGCGCGGGGGCGAAATTCCTGGGCGTAAGTCGCGCCACACTGTGGCGGGTCCTCCGTGCCGGGAAGATTCAGAAAGTGGAGTTGTTCCCCGGATCGTTCCGCGTGCGGCGGGAGGATCTTGAGGCGTTGGCGGCGGGGGCATTGGGAATGAGCGGATCCAAGTCCCGACGCGGGCAGATGCGGAAGGAGGTGTCGATGGCGGGGTAAACAACGGGAAACGTGAAATGTGAGGCGTAAGAAGTGAACAACGCGGATGCAAGAAAGCAAGGTGCGTATGAACGAGAAACAGACGGAGATGATTGTGAAGTTGTTGCTGTCGGCGATGGCGTTCGGCCTGGGTTGGGCCGCCATGTACATGACGGCAGGTGAAACGGGAATCGGATGGTCAATCCTCGGCGTTGCCCTGATTTGGGGGCGGGTCTGAGGAGTCAAAACAAGAAACAGAAAGTGATGGTGTGAGATGGCAGTTCTTCAACAACCAGTGGTGAGTGGGAATGTGTTCGCGGAGCAGATTGGCGACGATCTGGCCCCCGCCGGTACGTATGTGGCGACGGTGCTCGACATCGTCGATGAGTTCGGAGTTCAGCGGCAGAAATTCCAGAGCGTGGAAGTGGAGACCGTGGATTTGACCACGTTCCTTTTCGGGTTCCGGGATGCCCAGGGATACGAGCATCGCGTGGCGAGTCGCAGGATGAAGATTTCGGGCAACGAGAAGTCTTCGCTCTTCGCGTTCCTCAAGAGCCTGCTGGGGCACGCGCCGCAGTATGGCTGGGACTACATGGCGCTGAAAGGTGCGCAGTGCCTGGTTACGGTCGAGCATATCCAGCGACGGGATGGGACGGGCGTGTTCGCCGGTATTGCGGCGTTGTCGCCCGTGCCGCAAGGGATGGGCGGAGCCGGTGGACAGTTGGCCGTGGGTGGTGGACAGACGGGAAGCGGAGCGGTTGCTCCTCGTCCCCCACTGGCGCCGCCGCGTCCTCCAGCGGCACCGGTGGGCGGTGCGCCGATGAGGCCCACCGCGCGTGCGGTTGCGCCAAGTCCTGCGCCGGCCCGTGCGGCAGGTTCGATGCAGGCGGGTGCGGGACAAGGAGAACCACTCCCGTTTTGATGGAAGGGAGGGTCAGGTGTCGAGGAAACCCCTCGCCCTGACCCTCTCCCCCAAGGGGCGAGGGAAAATCACGGGCAGGATGCCCGTGCCACTTTAAGGAGATCACAATGGCAGTTTTAACGAAGAATCAGATTAAGGCGGGGCACTGGTATGCCTCGGATGGCACGCCCATGCACCGGTTGCCGACGGCGGACGGTGCGGGTGAGAGGATCACGACGATTCGGGACGCGAAGCGGCTGGGCCTCTACCCCAGCGTGACCAGCATCCTTGGCATCCTGGCGAAGCCGGGACTGGAAACGTGGAAGCTGAACCAGATGGCCCTGGCCACACTCCGCACGCCGAAGGCGGCGGAGGAAGGCGAGGATTACTGGTGCAACCGGGTCCGAAACGCGGCGTTCGAGCAGGTCGAACAGGCGGCAGACCTCGGCACGATGATCCATGGCGCGCTGGAGGCGGCGATGGCCGGGGATGCTTATGACCCGGCGATGGCGGTTTACGTCGAGCCGGTGCTGGCGTGGAAGCGCGAGACGGGGATCCTGATCGTGGAGCGCGAAATCCGGCTGGTGAACACGGAGCACGGGTTCGCCGGCACGGCGGATGTGATGTTCCGGTACGGGGAGAATGGCATCGGCATCCTGGACTACAAGACGCGGAAGACGGAGCCGGGCAAGGCGGTCGGCGCGTATGAGGATCAGGCAATGCAACTCGCGGCGTATGCCGCGACGTATTGGGGCGAGGAGAATGTCGGCCGGGTGTTGGCGGCGAATGTGTTTATCAGCACGACGGAGCCGGGGCGGGTGGAGGTGGTGAAGCACAAGAGCGTCGAGCGGGACTGGCAGGCGTTCAAGATGATTGCCTCAATCTGGCGGTATCTCAAGGGGTACGATCCCCGCGCAGCCGCGAAAGCGGCGTAGGAAGGGAATGAAGATATGAGTGGGAACGATGTGCATTTTGTATCTGCGGAGCGTTGCTTTGTGGGCGCGTGCATGTTGCGCGTGACTGTCAAGACAACGGGGTTCTGCGGTGGTGACTCCGGGCATGGCGGACGGTCTGAAATCGTTCTGAATGACGAGGCCGGGTTCAACTTCGATAGATCGGACAATGGATCGGGCCGGATTGTCATTCGTTGTGGGGGCGATGCGGAATTGGAGATGCTGAGTCAGGCGCTGGTCTTCGCTGGGAATGTGCTGCACGGGTTGGCACAGGCAAAGGACAAGTTGTGACACACCGTCCGGCCAGAGTGAGCGCCAGTGAGTGGGCGGGTTCTGCGGCTTTGGGGAAGACCGGCGTCGTTGGGGTCGACTTTGAGACGTTCTATTCGTCCACCTACTCGGTCAGTCAGATGGGGAACTGGGCGTACTGCCATGACCCG
>JBAXWO010000452.1:0-2910 GCA_037128375.1 bacterium | reverse complement strand
AGACGCCAATCAAAGAGCACCGGGGGCATTGGTGGCGGTCCTGCGGTTTTGGATGTCGGGGCAGCACGGTTATCTTGGATTCGAATCCAAAATCGCTCACTACCCACGTCGCAGGCCAGGCTGGTCGGCTATCCGGTCAGGCTGCGTTGGCCTTGCCGCACCAATTCACCCGGTGTAGTATCCCCGCATCCGACACAGGAATAGTCGCGCCAGAGAACTGACGTTCGACCGACAGGAACCGACCCATCAGGAAAGGATCGAGGATGAAATCGAAAATACTTGCGGTATTGGTCATGATGGTGGCAGCCCACGCGGGATTCGCGCAGGGCACGAACTACCCCAAGGCCAAAGTCAGCTTTGATGACTTCAAGGGGCTTGTTGCGGAGGTCGAGACCCATCGCGCAAGTCGCCTCGTTGACCTGAACACGTTCATCAAGATGAGCAAGGAGCCGGGAGTCATCATCCTCGATTCCCGTTCGGCATTTCGTTTTGACCGCATCCACGTCAAGGGCGCAAGTCATTTGGCCTTTACCGACTTCACGCAGGACAATCTGCGGAAGGTCATTCCGTCCTTCGAGACCACGATACTCATCTACTGCAACAACAACTTCGACGGCAATCAGACGGATTTCGCTTCCAAGGTCGCCATGCCGCGCCCGAAGTCAGGCAACGCCGTGGCGACGCAATTCGCCGCCCAGGCGAAGCCAATCATGATGGCGCTGAATATTCCCACCTACATCAATCTGTATGGATACGGGTACCGCAACGTCTACGAGCTGCATGAACTTGTGAACGTGAACGATCCGCGAATTGCGTTTGAAGGCTCCCTCATGGAGCAGAAGCCAACGCCTCTTGCGCCCTCGCCTGCAAAGTGACTTGTAAGCGACTGGGGTGCCCGGCAGACGGCAATGCCTGCGAGGTTGTTCGCGGCTGCGCACCAGTTGGAAAGGCTACGCTTGTGATGATTGGAAGACCCAAGGAACCGCCTGCCGCCCCGGCGAGCCGGCCCGGGCAAGGGAGCCGTATGAGGCGGGCCCGCAAGGCCATTGCCGCGACAGCCGTCGTCCTCGTCGCGGGGGCGTTCATCGGCTCCGGCGCGCTGATCCGCACGGCCGCCCAAGGCCGGACTTACTCCGATGTCTCCGCCATTCCCCATCGCAAGGTGGGCCTCCTCCTGGGATGCTCACGGCGGCTTTCGGACGGCAGGGCCAACCTCTTCTTCGCCCACCGCGTCGCCGCAGCCGCCCAGCTCTACAAGGCGCGCAAGGTCGACTACCTCATCGTCAGCGGCGACAACCACATGGCGGGGTATGACGAGGCGACCGACATGAAGCGGGCGCTGGTGGCCGCCGGCATTCCTGAGCAGAGAATCTACTGCGACTATGCCGGGTTCAGGACCCTCGACTCGGTCGTGCGGGCCAAGGAAGTCTTCGGTCAGACGGCGGTGACGGTCATCTCGCAGGAGTTCCACAACCGGCGGGCCATCTACATCGCCCGGTCCCAAGGCATCGACGCGCTGGGCTTCAACGCCAAGGAGGTCGATGCGTTCAACAGTTTTCGGACGAAGGTCAGGGAGCGATTCGCGCTGGTGAAGACCGTGCTGGACGTGTGCCTGCTTGGGACGCACCCGAAGTTCTTGGGGCCAAGAATTGAGATCGGGGAAGATGCCCGCGTGGGGGTTGCTGGCGCATGAGGACGCTCGACGCGAAACACTACCTGATCAGCCTGTCGCTCAGGCGCGATAGGGTCCCCTCTTTCGCCGAATACCCGTACTGTCTCCCCGTCGTCCGCAACCTGTCCAAGATCGAGTTTCACCCCAACGTGACCTTCATCGTAGGCGAGAACGGGACCGGGAAGTCGACCCTGTTGGAGGCCATCGCCGTGGCGTGGGGGTTCAACGCGGAAGGCGGCACGAAGAACTTCAACTTCTCGACCCGTGCCTCGCATTCGCCGTTGCACGGCGTCCTGGCCTTGGGCAAGGGCCTCAATCGCCCCAGGGACGGATTCTTCCTTCGCGCCGAGAGCTTCTTCAACGTCGCCACAGAGATCGAGCGGCTGGATGCCGAGCCGGCGTCCGCGCCTCCCATCATCGACTCGTACGGGGGGCGTTCGCTGCACGAGCAATCGCACGGCGAAGCATTCTTTGCGCTGGCCGCCAACCGCTTCGGAGGAAACGGGCTGTACCTTCTGGACGAGCCCGAGGCAGCCCTGTCGCCAAGCCGCCAACTGGCGCTGCTGGCGCGGTTCCATCAACTTGTGCAGGCGGATTCCCAGTTCATCATAGCGACGCATTCGCCCATCCTGATGGCGTACCCGCGCTCCTCGATCTTCCTTCTCACCGAGGGGGCGATCACGCGGGTCAAGTACACGGACACCGAACACTACGCCGTGACTCGCGAGTTCCTGAACAAGCATGAGGCGATGCTGAAGGATCTGCTCAAGGATTAGGGACCGGGGCCGCCATGCCTTCCGGCGGACGCCGGCTCCGATATATTCGCAGGTAAAAGCCATCCCGAAGTTTTCGGGCGCGCCCGGAAACTTGGCCTGCGGACCTGCCGTAAGCCCCGCCCAGCCCCTTTTCGGATTCCAAGACGCCTTCTGAATGCCCGGGGGCCGCTGTCCTGGCCCTTGGAAATGCCCGATGCGCGATCCTGACGCGCACCGGAGGCATTGGTGGCGGCCAAACGTTCAGGCCGGGCGAAGTGGATCTGGGCGCTCTTCGCGTTGACATCTGGGTTGGGCGCAGTCATCCTGTACTTCATGGGCGGAGCCGTGTGGGCCTTGGTCACGATGTCTCGCATAGGTCGGCCGCACTCGTGAGGCCGCCAAAAGTGACCAGCCGAACCCGGCGTCGCAGGCGATCGAAGCCCTCAATGCCGAACCTGCGACTCAAGTGGTTCTGTCGGACGA
>JBAXWO010000451.1:0-2918 GCA_037128375.1 bacterium | reverse complement strand
CATCCTGGCGTTGGGGGTAGGACCAATACTCAACCGGGAAGGAGGTGCCATCAGCGCGCCAGAACACCTCGTCGTCCACATGGGTCCCATGCCCCTGACGGTATGCACGAAAGATTTGGCACTCTTGAATGGGATAGGCATCCCCATCTTCATAGCTGTGATGGATAAGGTCATGCATGTTCTTGCCGCGCATCTGCGAAGCGTCCGTATACCCCGTCATTTTCAGACAGGCCGGGTTGCAAAAGGTACATTCACCGTTGGTATCAATTCCATAAATGCCTTCCGCTGTTGAGTCGAGAAGCATCTTTAGCTTGGACTCGTTTCCCACCAATTCCTTGGTTCGCAAGTCCACCCGCTGCTCAAGCGTTTCATTGATTAGCCGGATGTTATGTACCTGTCTAACACTCGTGAAGGCGAGCAGTCCAAGAAGGAGGCTCACCAAACTACCAAGGGCCAACTCAACCTGGGAAGTATCCCTGTGCCTGGCCAGAAGACCAGGCAAGGCATGGGTCACCATGGTCCAGGAGTGCCCTCCGAATGTAAGCGTATTTACCGCTTGAATGGTGGAAGAACCTCCGAGAGAACGGATTTTGGCATCGCGGTCATACAGCAGGGGTGCTGACTGCACAGGACCATCGAACAGTTCGACATCGACTTGCTGATCATCCATCCCTGCCAGGATGCCCTGCATCAAATCGTCCATTCTGAAAGCGGTATAAAGATAGCCCACCTGGTTCGCCCGCCGGTCCTCCAGGGTCTCCGCGGCCCTCCCATTCCTGAAGACTGGGATGTAAAGCAGAAATCCTGGATGGACCTTAGTGTCTTGAACCAGCTGAACCTTCCCAGACATGCTGATGCGGTTTTCATCCCTTGCCCGCATGGCAGCCTCATGGCGAACAGGCTCAGACAGCATGTCGAATCCCAGCGCCTTGGGGTTCCGATCCATGAATGGTTCAAGCAAGAGAACGGGGCAGTAGACCTCTCGGTTCCCCTCTGGGCGGATCTGGTAGTCGGGAAACCCCTCTCTTCGAACCTGCGCAAGATGCCGTTCTTTTTCGTGAGCGGGCACGAGGGGCGCATAGCCAATCGCCCGCATCCCTGGTTCAAGATCCAAGGAAGTCACGAACTTGGCGAACGCTTTGCGGGAAACCAATTCACTTGCCTGATAATGGCCGCGGGTGGCTAACAGGGAGCGTTCGTAACTTTGCAGTCGCCGAGAAATTCGTGCTAGGACATCCTGGCTCTGCAAGGCGAAAGTGGCATTGATCTCACGCTGGTTTGCCGCTCGGGAACGGTTCGAGAATCCGATGGTGACCATCAGACCTACCGTGGTCACGATGAGGGGTAGCCAAACTTGGGATGGTCCCATTCGGTCACGCTTGCCTTTGCCTAGAGGTAGACCGTGTAGCAACCTAAATATCGGAAAGATTGGCTGGTGTTGTTATTTCTGGCTCGGCTCACGACCATGCTCTCCTGAATTGCCTGGCTTCAGCCTTGGTGTCAGCAAGCCAAGCCTAGACACGGCAACAATAGATTCACATCTCCAGAGTCTTTAACCTCGCGATGGCTGGGGGGTGGACGACCTGGGTGGAATCCAGCTTGAAGCCGTTCGGTCCGGACGCACAGAACGCCTACCCTCGGGCATTCGGTACCCGATTGGCCGGATCCATCAGACCCTCACGGAGCCAAGTGTCCAGGAGGGTATCTTGCGGCTCTTCACGGGTCGCCTTGGCGTCTTCGGCACCTTGCTCTGACCACAAGCAACCCCACCCACGAGGCCTTAAGGACTACCTATGAGTTCTTAATTACACTGTTGAAAAATATGGATATATATTTTGTTATCAATTTTTATTATGACAGCTATCCTCCATGGGCACAGCGGCCTTTGCCGCCCTCTCCGGGAGGAAAGCAAGGTCAGTGGCAAACCGAGAGGAGGATTTCCTGTGGCCGAACAGCAACCCTCATTCGACGCAGCGAAGTACAAGAACTCGCAGCGAGAGCAATGGAACAAGGATGGTGCAGCATGGCGGCGGTGGAATCCAACTCTGGACCGTTGGTATGGCGAAGTCACCAGCCAGATGCTCGACTTGGCCCAGCTTCAGCCAGGTCAACGCGTCCTGGATGTCGCGGCCGGGGCAGGTGAACCGGCGGTCAGTGCCGCCGAGCGGGTAGGCCCCAGCGGTTATGTGCTGGCGACCGACATCTCGGAAGGGATCGTTGAGCTTGCACTCCAGGTCGCCCGTGAACGCGGGCTTCAGCAGATTGTGACCCTCGCAATGGATGGCGAGCAACTGGATCTGCCTGACGCTTCCTTTGATGCGGTGCTGTGTCGGCTTGGTCTGATGTATATGCCGCACCCCGTGACAGCGCTACGCGAGTGGCGCCGTGCTCTGAGGCCGGGCGGTCGGGTCGCCGTCGTTGTCTTTTCCACACCCGATCGAAACAATTGGGGTGCCGTACCCGCTTCTATCATCCGCCGGCGCGCGCAACTCCCGCCTCCCGTGGCGGGGCAACCCGGCCCGTTTAGCCTTGGTGCTCCCGGGGTGCTAGAAGGTGTATTTCGTCAAGCCGGATTTGCCACCCCGGAGATTTGCACTGTACCGGTTCCCCATCGAGCGACCAGTTCCGCCGATTACGTGCGTGTCACCCGCGAGGCCTTCGGTGGATTCAATGCCATGATGGCTCACCTGCACCCTCAAGAACGCGAGTCTGTGTGGAACGAAGTGGAAGACTCAATGCGCAGTTTCGAATCGCCTGTTGGGTTCGAGGTGCCGGGTGAGTGCCTTGTCGGGGCTGCAACTAAGTAATCGTACGAAGACTACCGATCTTTCTCTGATCAGACTTCGCGAGACGGCAAAAGTGTGGCACTTTCTACTTGTGCAAGAGGTCCATATGGCGCAACCCTCACTTCCCCAACC
>JBAXWO010000450.1:0-2933 GCA_037128375.1 bacterium | reverse complement strand
CTTTGTCTCCCATCCGATCGACCCGGCGATGAGATACACGGGGAGCATCAAACAGGCAACGGTGGTGGCGGTCGGCCGTTGGGATGACGCGGTCAAGTGTCCGGACACATTGGTCTCTGTGGCGTCACAGGTGTTGGTGCGGCATCCGACCGTGCAGTTCATTCTGGTCGGCACACAGGCCACGCGCTGCGCGGCGGCCATTGCGGCCAAGATTCCCTCCGCCCAAAACCGGGTGGTTGGGCATGAATACCTGGACCACGATCAGCTTTGCGAGAAGATGAATTCGTCTCAGATATCGTTGTGCACCTCCCACTCGGAGTCGTTTCATATTCCTTCGGGAGAGGCGCTTCTGTGCGGATGTACGGTCGTAGGCCCGTGCTCACCGCTGTTGCCCGCGCTCGACTATTTTGTGGAGGGTGGGACGTCAGGGCGGCTGGCGGCGAACACGCCGCAGGACCTGGCCGAAGCGGTACTGGCGGAACTCGCCGCGTGGCGGCAGGGCCTGCGCGTCCCAGCCACCCTCTCGGCGGTTTGGCGGGAGCGTCTGGCGGCGCGCGTAGTGGTCAGTCGTATCGAGAGACTGTTGTTCGATCCGTCAGAAGAGGGTTCCGCTGTTCCAAGGAGTAAGACGTGAACATCACACACCTCCCCTATGACGCCAACGAAGTCGAGGATGCCCGCTACTTTCATGAGCACTACTGGAAAGAATGTGCGCTGCAACTGCTCTTGAGAGAGGTGGGGAATCCCCAAGGGGCAGAGCTTCTCGACTATGGGTGTGGACGGGGCGAGTTTCTGGCGATGGCCCGCGCGGCCGGCTTCAAGGTTTCGGGGCTGGATATCGACCCCGCATGCGTTGAGTTGGCCCGCCGGGTTGGCCCTGCGGGGCTGATCGCCCCGGAGGACTATCTCGAGAGTCTGCCTGGGGCGAGCGTGGACGTCATCAGCAGCCTTCATGTTCTGGAGCATGTTGAGAACCCGAAACGGTTGCTTGGCAGCATGCGCCGTGTTGCCAGGCGCTATGTTCTCATTGCCGTGCCAAATCTCCGGGCTTTCCGCCCCCTGCGGACCCATAAGCAAGGCGCGACCAACGAAGGCCATTTGCAGGGATGGGACAGGGAAACGTTAATCAATTTGGCGGTGCGACACTGCGGACTGGATCTGGTAGCCTTCGCAACGGATATGACCAAGATCCCCTCTGTCAGTTATCGTATCTGCCAGCTGTTCGGTTCTGGCGCCGAGAAGGTTATCAACCTGAAACTTTTCTCTCATCTGTGGCCCCAAAGAAGCCTTTCGATTATCGCCTTGTTTAGAGTTCCGGCGTAAGCATGGCTTGAACACCGAGATCGATTGGCCTATCCTCAAGGAAACGACGTGAATAAGCTCAATTTTGGCTGTGGCGATAGAATCGCCGACGGTTGGATAAATATGGATTTTCACGCCAGCAGCGCTCGCGTGAGGCGATGGAATCTCCTGGAAGGTTTTCCTTATCCTGATGGTCATTTCGATGCTGTCTACAGCAGTCACACCCTTGAGCACTTTACGCGTGAGCAGGCGCTATTCCTCCTTCGTGAGGCGCGTCGCGTCCTGAAGTCGACGGGCGTTCTGCGAATTGTCGTTCCCGACCTGGCTGGGACATGCAAGGAGTACCTGCGCATCCTGGCCTTGTCCGATGATGACCCATGCAAAGCGGGGTTATACGAGTGGATTGTCATTGAGTTGCTGGACCAATTGGTACGCTCGCGGCCTGGGGGGGAAATGGGGTTGTTCTATCAGAAGCTCAGTCAGGGCAACGACAAGGTCATGGCTGACTACGTTCGTTCCAGAACGGACAGTGGCTCCTGGCTGCCTCCTGCCAGAGCGTCTTTTCTTGAGCGGTGCCGAATGCTCACGCCGCAGAGAGTATTCACCAAACTGACACGCCTCCATCTCAAGTGTGTCGGGTGCCTTATTCCGCGACATCTTAGAAGCCTGGTATACGTCGAAACCAATCTGGGTGAGCGGCACCGGTGGATGTATGACGTCTACGGACTAAGCCGATTGTGTTCCGAGGCGGGATTCGTTCATTGCAGGTCATTGGCCCACAACGAATCCGCCATACCGGGTTTCAGTGAAGACGGTCTGGACAGCAACCCCGATGGTTCAAGTTACAAGAAGAACTCAGTCTATCTGGAAGCGAAACGGGAATAGATCCCTCTGAAGGCACCGTGCTCCATGACCAAACTGAGGATAGCCTGGCTGACGCAGTATCCCCTTTACACGCTGGGAAACGGACTGGTGTGGGCCCGCAGGCGCCTGTCGCATCCGAGCAGTTGGATTGTGAGTCTGGCCAGGGCGCTGGGGCGCCGCGAAGCCATTGAGCTGCATCTGATTACCCTTTGCCCGTGGGTGAGGGGGGATCAGACGGTCGCTCATCCGGACGGCTATATGTTGCATGTGCTGGACAGTGGTATACCGTTCCTTCACCGAGGGTTTCCCGGCTATGCTCCCTTGGACGCGCTGACCGGGTACAGAATGGAGCGGCGGCAACTTGTCGCGAAAGTCGGGCAGGTGCGTCCGGATGTGGTGCATGCGCACGGCACGGAATACGCCTACGGGTTGGCGGCCATGGATGCGAATTACCCCTGGGTGGTTTCGCTTCAGGGGATTATTGCGGACTACTTGAGGACCAATCCCAGTCTCGTCTTCAAACTGGTGGCCCCCCTGGAAAAACAGGTGTTAAGAGGGGCGAAATTCATCGGCGGGCGGACCCATTTCGATAAGGGGTATGCTGCAAAAGTGAATTCCAAAGCGGTTATCCTGGATTTTCCTGAGGCCATGAATGAGTGCTTTTTTTCCGGGTCATGGAAAGATCCCGGCAATCGACGGATTCTGTTTGTGGGGAGCGGTGAAGAACCGAAAGGATTGCACCACCTGATCGATGCGCTGGGACGTCT
>JBAXWO010000045.1:0-10918 GCA_037128375.1 bacterium | reverse complement strand
TGCTGGTCAGTATCCGGGAATTTCACCGGCCGGCAGGAGGTGAGGAGCCGTCCCCTTTTGGTGCGCTGCTGAACTTGATCGGCGCGTCTGGCATTGACGAGCGGCTGAAGCAGACCCTGGCCGCACCGGGGCACGGCAACGGGGATGCTCAAGTTTCTTTCCATGATTTATTGAAGCAGGATGGCAACACTCTGCCACTCGTTATTCGACAGGTTCAGGACGCGGCGACACCGGAGGCCATGCAGCGGCTATGTTCGCTCGCCAATGCTTCCGTCCGCATGCTTCTGGCGACCGGCGTCAGGGCCAGTCATATCACGGGCTTTCTCTCAGTGCTCTGCGACGCGGTGGTTTTACGGCTGATCACCCTGGCCGAGCGTGACCTGGGCCCGGCTCCGGTGCCGTATGCGTTTCTGGCGCTGGGCAGCACAGGCCGGAGGGAACAAACGCTCGTCACTGATCAGGATAACGCCCTGGTATATGCCGATCCCGTCCCCGGGGCTGAGGCGGCCTGCGAGGCGTATTTCCATGCCCTGGCCACCCGGATCTGCGAGGGGCTTCACGCGGCGGGCTACGCGTATTGTCGTGGTGAGGTCATGGCCCGGAACCCCAAATGGTGCCGCCCTCTCAGCCAGTGGCGTCATCTGTTTGACGAGTGGATTGACCAAAGCATGGCGGAGGCGCTTCAGTCTGTGAACATCGTTTTCGATTTCCGGCATGCGGCGGGGGATGAGTCGCTTTCAGAGGAATTGCGACGGTATGTTCTTCGCGATATCGCCGCCCAGGAGACTTTCTTCTTCAATCTGGCGGGAAGCACCTTGGAGTTTAAGCCGCCATTGGGTTTTTTTGGCAAGATCGTGGTTGAGTCTGGCGGAAGCTATCCGGAGACCTTCGATATCAAGAGCAGCCTGGTGCCGATTGTCAATTTTGCACGGGTTTACGCCCTGCGCCACGCCATACCTGCGGTGGGAACCTTGGAGCGCATTGACCTCCTGGCTGCGGCCGGCGTGCTACAGCCTGCGAGCGCCGCTGAACTGAGAATGGCCTTCGAGACGCTGTCACTGTGGCGGTTGCGTCATCAGGCCGTCAACCTCGCCTCAGGGCAGCATCCGGACAACCATATACATCCCGCCGAACTCACGGAGATCGAGCAGGCGACACTGCGCAAGATTTTCGAGCAGATCACCGTCTTCCAATCCCGGATCCGCCTTGATTTCACCCGGAGTCTCTGACATGAAAGTCCTTCTTTTGGGCGACGTCCATGGGGCTCATGCGGAAATGGTGTCGAGGCTTGTCCGCATTCGGGATCTGCATGATATCGGCGCGGTGATCCAGGCTGGGGATTTTGGATTTTTTCCGCGTTTTTTCTCCGGCGGATTTTCCGGGGGACGCCTTCCGGTTCCCGTGTATGCCATCGATGGCAACCATGACGACCACGCCTGGCTCCACCAGATGGAGAAGATCGGAGAGCCGGAGCGCTGGAGGGAAAAGTACAATCTCTTTTTTCAGCCGCGGGCTTCCGTCATCCACCTGGGTGGCGCCACGATAGGGTTTCTCGGTGGGGCGCTGCACGTGGATCGGGCCCAGTACAAGCATTGGTTCCGCAATATCGCCAATTTCATCATGACTCATGAGCGCGCACGTGCCACACGACTGTTCAATCACGAACCTCCTGTGATGATTGTCACCCACTCCTGTCCCTCAGACATGGGCGTGGGAATTCAGGGGAACCCTGCGTTTACCGCCCAGCTTGCCGTGCATGTCCACGGCGCAGGGTTCGACCCCGGCCCGGATCACGACTGCGGTGAGATGGAATTGACGCGGTTGTGGCGCCATCTCGAGAACCGTCCCCAGTTCTGGGTGTTTGGTCATTTCCACGTCAGGCATGACCGCATGGTGGCGGGCACCCGTTTTCTCTGCATCGACACCCTGACCTCGCCTGACTTGCTGCTGTGGGATACCGAAAGCGGCTCGATTTCCGCCATCGCCAACCCCGGCACTGGCACTTGAATCCCGTACGGGATTACAGCAGGAACTGCAGGCTGGCCAAGACCTGGTCGGCGCTGTCGCCCCACCGGTATTCCACACCACCCCGTACGTTGTGACCCTTCAGGAAATGGTGCAGGCCGACGGTGTAGTCCTCGGTCGTGGCACCGGCATCCGGATCCTGGATGGAGCATTTTCCCGTCATCATGGTTTTGTTGAGCCAGACGCCGCCCTCGGCAAACATCGTATCGCCTTTGAAAAGGATGTTGTCCCATGTGTACCACGCGGCGTTCAGCATCACGCCCCAGTTATCGATCTCATAGCCGGACTGCATGTCCAGCACATAGGCTTCCGAGTCCACGATCCGGGACGAGGCGGCCGTGGTGCCGGTTGCCTTGGTCTCGAGCACCGACGCCTCGTCCTGCCGATCCAGACCCGCACCCAGCGTGAGGTAGGTGAGTTTCTTGCCGATGCGGTTCTGGTTGTAGAACCAACCGGTCTCGACCGCGCCGATGACCCCGGCGGCCACATGCGCCGTGTAGCGCAGGTCGGCACCAGGATTTTTGGTGCTGCCTTCGGTATCGTAACCATCGAAGACGCCTGCGACGTAGGCAAACTTGTTGTTAGGGAGGCTGCCGTGAGCCTCGGCGCCGTAATCCCGCCAAACGAAGGTATTGGGCAGCTTGATGACCTCGGAGTTGTAGTCGTTGCCTAGAAGCGTGGATGCACCCGAGCGGCTTTCAAACGAAAAAGGCAACAGGATGAGCCCTGCTTTAAACCAATGGTTGCTGCAACCGGGAACACGCAGGTCAACAAATGCGTCCTGGATATCCACTTCCGCGTCCGGAGCGCCGGCCTTGCCGGCATTGGGGCTGTCGGTATCAACAAAGAACTGGACACCCTCCATCATCTGACCGGAAAGGATGATACGGGCACGGCGCAAGAAGAAGTCGGTCGCGTCGGTCGCCTCGTCGGTATGAGTCGCCTGCAACTGGCCGAGGGCGCCGACCTGCAGGTAGCTATCGGGAGAAATATCAAGTTTCGGTCCTGCGAGCGCCACGGTGGTCCAGAGAACGAGCATCAGGGAGGTGAGGCCAATGAAAAGCGTATGCATACCGGATGATTCCTTTCTTTTTCCAGGATCATGTCTGAAGCATGACGAGAGTTCAAGAGCGATTTGGCATCCCGAAATCCCCAACGTAAGTCAACGGAAAAGCTTCATTGCCCACCGGGGTTTCCGGAAACTTCGGAGGGGCAAGGGTCGTAATGTGGATGCGGCACCCGCGGCACCCGGTAGCCGCCGGACTGGTATTGGGACGGGACCTCCGAACACCCCAGCCGCAGCACCGGGCACACCGGGTCGGGGGGCTGCACGGGCAGGCGCAAAACAACGCGTCCATCTCGCTGCTCAAACGGCACCGGGCCATGTCCGAGGATTTCAGCCTGCAGCACGCGCGGTTCAAGGCCGCTCAGCACGCAGTCCTGGCCGGGATAGTTGCGCAGCAATACGAACAGATCGTTACCCTTGACCGTGCAGGGACCATACTGATTCCAGTCCCCGCGATGCCCCCCCTTCGTCTGAAGATCAAAACTCCAGACGTGCGTGGTACCATAAATGGCCGCCCCGATGGTTTTCAACCAGGAGCCCACAGCGCGCAGGCGCTGGCCCGCTTCCTCAGGAACCGAACCGTCACCCCGTGGCCCGACGTTCAGCAGCAGGTTGCCGCGTCCGGCGGCCGCCGCCCCCAAAAGACCGGCGATCTGTCCAGGCGACTTCCATTCGTGGTCACCGACGTTGAAACCCCACGAGTTGTTGGTGCCGACGCAGCCCTCCCAGGGGCACCATGGTTGCGGCGCACCCATGTGGCCTTCCGGCGTGGCGAAGTCACCGGGCAGCCCGTTTCTCGGATTGAACAGAACGTCGGGACGGATGGCGCGGATGCGGGCATCCAGTTCGGCGGCCCGCCAGCCCTCGGCATTGAACGGCCACCAGCCGTCATACCAGAACACGTCCATGGGAAAGAGTTCCGCCAGTTCGACGCAGCGCGCATGGGTGGAGGCGATAAACTTTTCATAGGCATCCTTATCCTCCAGCGCGTCGACGGAGTCGGGCTGATCCATCCAGTTGTTCAGGCTGTGGTAGAGTCCGATGCGCAGGCCACGATTCCGGGCGGCAGCAACCATCTCGGCCACCAGGTCGCGCCCGCAACTGGTCCAGGTGCTGAAGTCGGAGAGCTTGCTGCGGTAGAGCCGGAAGCCTTCATGATGCATGGTGGTCAGCACGACGTAGCGCATGCCGGCGGCTACCGCGAGATCGCAGAGCGCAGCGGCATCAAAGGCCTCGGCCTTGAATCGTTTGGCCAGGTCACGGTACTCGTCGCGCGGAATCGACTCGCGATTCATCACCCATTCGCCACGGCCGAGCAGGCTGTACAATCCATAATGCACAAAAAGCCCGAAACGGGCGTCCAAGAACCAGTCAGTCTTCATCAGATCTCCAATTTGAATAAATGCAGCATGGCCGAATATCAATCGGAAGGGCAGGGGTCAAGTCCGATGTAGGAAGCTTCGGGCCTTCCCCTACCCCATCCCTAACCCGAAGGGAACGAATACCTCGGGACCGGATAGAACGTCACGGGACCCGGGCCGGAACATACGGATATTGCGCCGGCGCATTTGAAATCCCCGTTCGACAAGCCACGCCCTTAGTTCGTCGTTGTCAAGAATGACCAACCCGACGGCCTTCTCTCCATCAAGAATGCGTCGGTCAGCCATAAGCGCCGTGACGATCCGGCACGCGCACGGAGCGTCGCGCGCCACCACCGGACCAATGGCTCCGGACATCCGCCCGGGACGGGAAAACCCGAACGCGCAAAGTCTTCCATCCTCCATGATCACCCGCGCCGTCGTACCCGCTTCTCCGGCGAGCGACCTGAGCTGACTCTCGCGGGACAAGCGGACGCACGCCTGATCGAAAGCCAGCAGATTACCCCAATCCGTGCTCTGAAGAGGCCTGGTATCCATAGTGGAATCCGTGCCACTTGCGGCAGGACCAGTCCAGAGTTCGATCCCCTGGTCGGTCATCTGGAATCCGTATTTAAGGTAGATCGGCCTGCCGGCATCGGAGGAGTCCAGTCCGAGACATTCAAGTCCCTGCCGCCGGGCCGTTTCCAATATTGCTTCGAACATCAGCTTGCCATACCCCTTGCCGCGTAAGGTTTGATCCACCAAAAACGTGCCAACCCAGCCGACCGTTCCGAACCGCATCAGCGTGCAAGTGGCTTTCAGTTCTCCTTGATCGAACCCGCCCAGACAGGCGTCCGGGTTCAGGCTCAGACATCGTTCCCAGTCCGCCGCCACATGATTCCAGTTAACCTGCCCGCAAAGCCCCAGCGCCGCAGGGATATCGCCCCGGCCAAACGTCTTAATCTCCAGCATAAACTGCCTCCGGTTCCTCAAACTTGTGCCCCCGTCGCGGGGGACGCCCGTCGTGGGCTACGGTCGTGATCATAGTATACCGCGTCCCCATGGCAACCGTAGAACGTCTGTTTGCTGTATTCCATTGACTCCAGATTATTCCACCGGATAGTGTGATCGCCGAACTATTTGGCGATCCAAGGTAAAGGCTGGCGACGTCATCATGGCAGATCCGCACCTTCAGGTTTATTTGGGCACCGTGCTTCTGGAATCCAACCGCTGGACCCCGGAGAAAAAGCCGACGTTCAAGGTCAGCGAATGGGCGGCCTCCATTCGCGACGCGGGATTCGCGGGCCTGGAACTGTGGGAAAATCACGCCGCCCAGGCCGATGAACCGGAGCAAGCTGCCCTTTGCCGCATGCCCCTGCCGGTGGCCCTCTTCAATAGCTACTGCACCTTTGACGACGCCGGCGCCCAGGGCAGGCATCGCGTCGCAAACTTTGTCCGGCGCTTCGGCGCCAGCGGCGTGAAGTTCAATTTCGGCAATGAATCCGCACGGGAGAACGACTACGTCCGCAACCTTCTCGCGTGGGCCGGGGACCTGCCCGCAGACTGCCGGCTGCTCTGCGAATGCCACGGCGGAACCCTCCTGGAAACGCCTGACCAGGCCGCCCGTATTCTCGCACCCCTGGCGGGCCGCGTGGAAATCATCATCCACCCGTTCGCCGGTGAACGCACGACCCTGCAGGAGTGGCTGACGTGCTTCGGTTCCGCCGTGACCCATGTGCACGTTGCCGCTCTTCGCGGCAAGTGGCCGATGCTGCGACTGGTGGACATGGCGGATGAGGCCAAGGCGAGGCTGGACATGTTGCGGGCGGCGGCGTTCTCAGGTTCCTGGACCGTGGAATTCACCGGTGGGGTGGCGCAGTCGCCCGAGGACCGGCGCAGCCTGCTGGCCAATGCAGCCGGGGACCTGGTATTCCTGAGGGAAAACAGATAGAGGAGAAGTGTTATGCTGCAACTTTTGCATATTGCCAATGGTTCGCTGAATACGGAGGTGTGGACCGCCGGGTTTCGGGACTCCCTCTCAACACTCGGCAACCTGACGATCGTCGAGAACGGCGCCACTCTGGATGACGCCAAACGAATGGCCTTGATTCAGGGCGCCGAGGTCCTGCTTCTGGGCTGGGGTTCCGCGTCGATACCCCCGTCTCTTGCCCGCGAACCTGGCGCACTTCGATACCTCTGCAATATCACAGGCGAGATGAAGGCCTGGGTTCCCCCGGAACTTGTAGAATCCGGCCTGCCCATCACCAATTGGGGCGACGCACCGGCCCCCAGCGTGGCCGAGGGCGCGATGACCCTTCTGCTGGCGGTGCTCAAGGATCTCCACCGGCAGATCCAAACTGTCCGCCGCGACGGCTGGTGCATGGATTCTTCGAAAACAGGTGGATCGATCGAGGGATTGAACGTAGGCATCTATGGATGCGGGATGATTGGGCGCCTGTTCATCGAACTCATCCGTCCTTTCCGTCCCATCCTGCGCGTATTTGATCCCTATGCAGCGGAGGTGCCCCCGGGCTGCGAACGCGTGTCGAGCCTTGAGACGCTTTTCAGTTCCTCCGAGGCGATCGTCATTCATGCGGGATTGAACGACGGAACGCGCTGCACGGTCACGGCGGACCTGCTGCGCCGATTGCCGCTCAACGGCGTGGTCATCAACACGGCCCGAGGCGGTATCATCGACCAGGAGGCGCTCTTCGCGGAACTGGCATCCGGCCGGCTGCGCGCCGGTCTGGATGTGCTTGACCCGGATTCATTGCCCGGGGGGCATCCCGCGAGGAACTGGGAGAACTGCATTCTCACCGCACACCATGTCAGCCAAGGCTGGCCAAAGGACGGGAAACCGGCCATGCTTCCACGTTCAGCCCACTCCATCTGCCTGGATAACCTGCGCCGCTTCGCGGCTGGCAAACCGCTTCGCTTCCTCATCGATCCTGTCACGTATCGACGTCAGACCTGACGCCGGGACGCGGGTTCTTACAAGTCCAACTTCAGTCAGCCAGGACGCTAATCCAATTTCACTTGCTCGAGGCCGGTTGGCAGCGTTAGTGTGGCGGCCCCTAAACCACTGCCGGAGTTACATCAATGGGTAAATATCAGGAAAAGAGTGGGCTTTGTCTGGCGCGATTGTTTTCAGACCATGCCGTATTGCAGCGCGAGATCCCGGTTCCCGTCTGGGGCTGGACCAGGCCTGGCGTCCGGGTGCAGGTCAAGCTTGGGCCCTACGAGGCTGAGACCCGCTCGGGCAGCGATGGACAATTTGTGGCCCGCCTTCCGCCCATGCCGGCCGGCGGCCCTTACGAACTAGACGTCAGTACGCCCGAACCTGCCGAACGCGTACGCGTCAGGGATGTCATGGTGGGTGAAGTGTGGGTATGTTCCGGCCAGTCCAATATGGAGTGGCGCGTCAAGCAGATGACCCAGGACACTCAGAACCTGACGGGGGTCGATCCACGCATCCGCACGGTAAATGTGCCGCAGCGGGCGCAACTTGACCGCCCTCAAGATGTCGACGTCGCGTGGCTCGTGGCGGATTCGCAGACCGTGGGAGATTTCAGCGCGGTGGCTTTTTTCTTCGGCCGACGCCTCGCGCAGGAACTGGGCGTGACCGTGGGACTGATCAATGCATCGTGGGGCGGCACGCGAATCGAAACGTGGATCGGCCGCGAGGAACTGGTACGGCACACCTGGACGCGGAACGAAGTGGCGCGCTATGAAGCGTCCGTCAACAGCGTCGGCTACTGGCATCGGTTTGACCCGCTGGATCCTGACAATCCTCAGATCATGGAAAGACTCATGCAGGAATGTTATCCGGGCGATCCGGAAAACACGGGATTCAGGGATCAGTGGGCCGCTGTCGGTTATGACGATTCATCCTGGACCGCCGTGGCGCAGCCAGGCACATGGACCTCGCTGGGGTACCAGACCAGCGGCGTCTTCTGGTTCCGCCGCGAAATCACGATCCCGGCGGATTGGGCTGGAAAAGATCTCACACTGGCATTGGGTGCGATCGATAAACAGGACACCACCTATTTCAACGGCGAACAGGTCGGGAAGACGGGAAAAGGGTATGAGCAGGAGCATTGGAATGTGCCGCGCGTCTATACCGTACCCGGGCAACTGGTCAAAGCCGGGCGAGCCGTGATTGCCGTTCGAGCCTATTCATTCGTTTACGACGGCGGACTGCTCGGGCCCAGGGACCGGATGAGCGTCGCCCCGGCGGACGGAAGCGCCTCACCCCTCCCTTTGGCCGGTCAATGGCGCATGAAGATCGAGCACGACTTCGGCCGGGTGCAGCCGCAGTTGATCGCGGTGCCGTTCGGTCCCGGCAACCCACAGTCGCCCTACATGCTTAACGACAACATGATCAAGCCGCTGATCCCCTATGCGATTCGGGGCGCAACCTGGTATCAGGGCGAAAGCAACGATAACAACGCACAGGAATACGGATGGATGTTGCGGGCCATGATACGCGACTGGCGCCATGCGTGGGGACAGGGTGATTTCCCGTTTCTGACCGTTCAGCTCGCCAATTTCAGACAGCCCATGGCTTACGAGGCAAACAGTTCCTGGGTGTTTGTACGGGAGGCGCAACTGGAGTCCCTGTGCGAACCGAACACCGGCCTCGCAGTGGCCATTGATATTGGAGAAACCGCCGACATCCATCCGCTCAACAAGCAGGATGTCGGATTACGACTGGCGCAGTGGGCCCTGGCCCGCACCTACCGCAAACCCATTCCGCCCTCCGGGCCGATCTATCGGAGTTGCGTCATCGAAGGCGACCGCATCCGACTGCACTTCGACCACACGGGTAGCGGCCTGGTGGCGCAAGGCGGAACCCTAAGGACCTTTGCGATCGCCGGGGCCGGCATGAACTTCGTGCCCGCGGAAGCAGAGATTGTCGGCGACACGGTGGTCGTGCGGGCCTCTGCCGTTCAGGAACCCCTGGCTGTCCGGTACGCCTGGGCCGATAACCCGGACGGCTGCAACCTGTACAACCGGGAGGGGTTACCAGCCTCGCCCTTCCGCACCGATGCATGGTAGACCAAGGGAAACACTTGGATCGGAAATCCAGCTTCCCCGGCCTGTAAAGTCAACTAGGCGCCCAGCACAACCCGGACGTCGACCTTCTGCGAGGGCGGCATGACGGGAACAAGGTTACCGGGCGTTCTCTCTCCATCGACGTACAACTCCTTCACACCCTGTGAGACGCCGGACGGGGATTCGATGGTGATGGTATAAACGCTACCACGGTAAGGGCGTTTGACGGTGATCTTGCGCCATCCGGTAGGCAGGCGCGGATCAATACGCAATCCATCATACTCGGCCGTAATCCCGGCGAAACCTTCAAACAGAGTGCGGTAGATCCAGCAGACGGTCCCGGTATTCCAGGCCCCACCCGTGCTGCCGGTCTCTCCTGATACCGGGGTGTTGGTGTACGACGAATAGGCGTAGGGTTCGATGATGCAATTAGGCCAGTTTTGACTGAGATAGGGCGGCATCAGCTTGCGGTACAGTTCCAGCGCACGATCAGGGCGGCCGATCCTGCATTCCGCCAGAATCGCCCACGTCACCGCATGATTCCAGACTCCGCCATTGTGATGCTCCCCCGCGGCCATGCGGCTGATAACGCCGATCCGCTCCTGTATCCTGGTATAGGGCGGCGCAAGCAAAGGTATGCCCACGGGCGTATCCATCAACTCCTGAACCGCCTCCATACTGGTCCGGGCCCGGTCTTCCGGCGCAATTCCAGCCAGAATGGCCCACGACTGCGGATTCATATAGATCCGACCCTCCTCCTCCGTATGCCCCCCGATGACGCCGCCGTCGTCATCAAACGCCCTCAAATACCAACGTCCGTCCCAGCATTTTTCGTTGATCACCGCCTTGAGGTCGCGGGCCTCCTCCAGGAAACGCGCCGCATCGGCCGGCCGCCCCGTACGCGCGGCAAGCTCATGCATCTCCATGAGGTTGATGTGGTAGAAAATCCCGAGCCAGACGCTCACGCCCTTCTTGTTGGACCCCATCAGGCAATCATTCCAGTCGCCGCATTTCAGAAGGGGCAGCCCGAAACGCCCGCATTCACGCCTGATGTAGTCAAGGGCCTTCACGCAATGCTCATAGACGGTTCCCTCTCCACCGTCAAAGTAGCGATACGTCCGGTCGAGCATCGCGGTGTCGCCCGTCTCGCGGATATACATGGCGGCGGCCCAGGGCAGCCAGAGTGGAACATCGGAATTGATGGACTTGTGATAGGGCGAGTGCAACTGGTCAATATCGTGATTCGTGCTACCGTCCTGATATTGAGCCTCGTAAAGACGCTGTATTCGCGACTGGGCGCGCTCCACGTCAAACGCGGCAAACGCGCCCATGTCCTGGGCTGTATCGCGCACGCCAAAGCGGTAATAGTACCGCGTATACATGCCGTAGCGGTTCCAGCCGTTGGCGAAGGTGG
>JBAXWO010000449.1:0-2940 GCA_037128375.1 bacterium | reverse complement strand
GCTGGAAGTTGATCCGGACAATCAGCGCATCAGCCTGGGCCTGAAGCAGGCGCAGGAGGATCCGTGGTCGACGATCACGTCACGCATGAAGGTCGGCCAGATGGTTACCGGCAAGGTTACCAAGTTGGCGTCGTTCGGCGCCTTCGTGGAGATCGAGGAAGGCATTGACGGCTTGGTTCACATTTCGCAGATCAGCGACGACCGCGTGGAGAAGGTCAAGGATGTGCTGAAGGCGGGCCAGGAAGTGAAGGCTCGTGTCGTGCGCATTGATTCCGTGGATCGTAAGATCGGGCTGAGCATCAAGGCGGCGAGCGTTCCCGACGAGGAGTTTGTCGTCAAGGATGAGATGCTGGAAGGTCTGCGGCCGGGTGAGGATCTGGTGGATCTGGCCGGTGCGTTTGACGCGGCTTTTGGCGCCAGGGACGAAGAATGGCATCCGGGCGACAAGTCCAGCGGGAGTGACGCCAGGAAGTAGTTCCATTTCCTTGGAGAACTGCATGAGGCGCGCCGGACTGACAACGGTGCGCCTTTTTTCTTTTCATAGGAGCGGGGTGCAGCATGCAAAACGTCATTGAGGTATTAAGGGAACGGGGTCTGTTTGAGGCGGTCACCAGTCCGGATCTGGCCAAATTGGTGGAGCATCCGACGACGGTGTATGCGGGATTCGATCCCACATCCAACAGTCTGCAGGTGGGGAATTTTGTGACCATCATGGGGCTGGCGCATTTTCAGCGCTGTGGCCACAAAGTGATCGCGCTGGCAGGCGGGGCGACGGGCATGATCGGGGATCCGTCCGGGAAAGCCAACGAACGGAAATTGCTGTCGACGGAAGAGGTGCGGCAGAACCTCGAGGGCGTTCGGGAGAATCTGTCACGGTTCTTGGATTTCGATCACCCCGCCGCACCGGCCCGGATCGTCAACAATCACGACTGGATGAGCGCTTTTAGCTTCATTGATTTTCTTCGGGATGTGGGCAAACACTTTCGCATGGGGGTTATGCTAGGCAAGGAAAGCGTTCGCACGCGCTTGGAGAGCGAGACAGGAATGAGCTACTGCGAATTCAGTTATCAGCTCATTCAGGCCTACGATTTCCTTCATCTGTTCGATAAGGATGCGTGCCGTGTTCAGATCGGGGGCTCGGATCAGTGGGGCAACATCACGGCCGGGGGCGACCTGGTTCATAAACTGCGCGGGCAGGAGGTGTATGGGCTCACGTTCCCCATTGTGTGCGACAGCAGCGGGCAGAAGTTCGGCAAGACGGCGGGCAACGCAATCTATTTGGATCCGTCCCGTACGTCGTACTACGACTTCTACCAGTTCTTCATCCGAACGGAGGATGCGGACGTTGTGCGGTTCCTTAAAATATTTACCTTCCTGTCGATCCCCGAAATCGAGGACTTGCGGCAGGAGATGCTGAAGGCCCCGGAAAAGCGGGTGGCCCAGCGCAAGCTGGCCGAGGAGATGACCCGCACGGTGCATGGTCCGGCGGGGCTGGCGGTGGCGCAGCGCGCCAGTGAGGTTCTCTTTGGTGGGTCGTTTGAGGGGCTCAGGGCGGAGGATTTGATCAAGGTTTTTGCCAATGTTCCCTCCTGTGAGATGACGGCGGAGCGACTGCGCGAGGCCAGCGTGATGGAGGTGGCCGCCGCCAGCGGGCTCTGCAAGAGCAAGAGCGAGGTTCGGCGGCTCATGGCCGAGGGTGGCTTCTATATCAACAACGTACGGGTCTCCGACATCGGCGCCAAAGTCGCCGGGGATATGCTGGTTGAGGGCCGGGTCATGGTTTTGCGGGCGGGCAAGAAGAACTATTGGCTGGTCAGGATCGTCTGATCCCGGGACCTCAGTTGTGACGGGCCGTGTTATGAAAGTCGACTGGATAGTGGTGGCGGGGGCGCGGGAACACAATCTCAAGAACATCACGGTTCGGATTCCGCGCAATCAGCTCACGGTGATTACCGGGTTGAGCGGTTCGGGAAAGTCCTCGCTCGCCTTCGACACCCTTTTCGCCGAGGGGCAGCGCCGCTACGTGGAGAGCCTTTCGGCGTACGTTCGCCAGTTTCTGGATCAGATGCAGAAACCGGATGTGGATTATGTGGAAGGCTTGTCGCCCGCCATCTCCATCGAGCAGCGGACCGCGGGATCCAACCCCCGGTCGATCGTCGCCACCAGCACCGAGATTCATGACTACCTGCGCCTGCTTTACGCGAATGTGGGGCATCCCCACTGTCCGCATTGCGGCCGGCCGGTTTCTGGACAGCCGTTGGATGCGATTGTGGATCAATTGCTGCACCTGCCCGCCCTCACGAAAGTGGCGCTCCTTGCCCCATTGGTCAAGGGCAAGAAGGGCTCGCAGGATGCGGTTTTCGAGAAGGTCCGCAAGCAGGGGTTTGTGCGGGTGCGTGTCGACGGGGAAATGCATGAGATTGAAAAGGTTCCCACCCTCGATAAGAGAAAGGCGCACCGCATCGAGGTGGTCGTGGACCGGTTGGTTATCACGAGCAAGATTCGCCCCCGCCTGACGGATTCGGTCGAACTGGCGCTCAAGCATGGCGAAGGGGTGCTGGTGGCCCTCGTCCAGGGAGACGGGGAATCGGCAGGGAGCGAAAGGCTGTATTCCGAAAAGTATGCCTGTCCCGATTGCGGGGTGAGTTTTGAGAAGTTGACGGCGCGTCACTTCTCGTTCAACAGCCCGTATGGCGCCTGTCCGGAGTGTTCCGGACTGGGAAGTAAACTCGTGTTTGACGAGGGATTGATTATTCCGAACCCGGAACTGTCCATTGAAGGCGGCGCCATTCCGGCCTGGCGGCGCGGCGGGCGCCGGTTGATCATCTACTACAAGGGGTTGCTGAGGGCCGTCGCCAAGCATCTTGAATTCAGCCTGGAGACGCCGTTTAAGGATCTGCCGCCGGCAGTCCGGCGCGTGTTGCTGCAGGGCTCGGGTGA
>JBAXWO010000448.1:0-2946 GCA_037128375.1 bacterium | reverse complement strand
GACGGGTTCCAAGGATTCGGTTTTGGGACGGGATCTGGCCTCGGTGTTGTCGAAATTCGTGACCGGGATGCCGTCCAAATTTGATATCGCGGAGAACAGTGTGGCGCTTGAAGGCGCGCTGATCGATGTGGATGAGGCCACAGGGCGGGCCCGAAAGATCGTGCGCGTACGGGAATTTCTGGATCACGTGAAATGAACGAACTTCGCCTGGAGCAGGGGAAAATGCGGGTCTATTCCGTGAGCGAGCTTACCCGCATGATACGGGGTACGCTCGAGGCGGGGTTCCCCTCGGTTTGCGTGGAGGGTGAGTTGTCCAATGTCAGGCAGCCGGCTTCCGGGCACTGCTATTTCACTGTGAAGGATGCGACGGCCCAGATCCGGGCGGTGATCTGGAGGGGAGAGCGACGGGGGATGCCCGTCATGCCGCGGGACGGGATGATGGTGCGGGCGTTTGGCACGCTGACCGTTTATGACCGGGATGGGAGTTACCAACTGGTCGTTCGGCGAATGGAGGAGGGCGGCAAAGGCGCGTTGCAGGCGGCTTTTGAGGAGCTCAAGCTGAAGCTGGCCGCGGAAGGGCTTTTCGATGCCACGCGTAAGCAACCGCTTCCCCTGCTGCCCCGGCACATCGGGGTGGTCACCTCGCCCACCGGGGCGGCCATTCGCGACATTCTGAACGTACTGGGGCGGAGATTTCACAACCTGCACGTGGTGGTGGCGCCGGTGCGGGTGCAGGGGGAGGGGGCGGCCGCCGAGATCGCCGCCGCGATCGATCTTCTCAATCGGAGGGGTGGGCTGGACGTGCTCATTGTCGGGCGGGGTGGCGGTAGCATGGAGGACCTGTGGTGCTTCAACGAGGAATGTGTGGCGAGGGCCGTGGCGCGATCGGGGATTCCCATCATTTCCGCCGTTGGGCACGAAATCGATTTTACGATCTGCGACTTTGTGGCAGACCTGCGTGCGCCGACGCCATCGGCGGCGGCCGAACTGGTGGTGGGGCTGAAGGGCGAGTTTTCCGCGAAACTGGCGCGGCAGTCTCAGGCGATGAGGCGCCTGCTGAGACAGGCGGTGCTTGAGGCGAAGAACCGGTTCACGGCGGCGGCCGGGAGTTATGTGTTTCGCGAACCCGCCCATGCCGCCAAGGCGTACCGGCAGAAGATTGATCGTCTGCGGTTGCAGAGCCGGCACCTTCTGGAACGCCGGTTTCAGGATAGCCAACAGCGCGCGGATGATCTTTCCATGCGGATGGTGCATGGAATGCGGATCGTCTTCACGGAGCGGGCGCACCGGGTTCAGGGGCTGGAGCGGCAACTGACCGCCTACAATCCGCTGGCCGTGCTTAAACGTGGTTACAGCATTACCTTCAACCGGGACGGACGGGCGATACGGCGGGCCGGCGACGTGCAGCCGGGCGAAGAGGTTTGCACCCGGGTTGGGTCGGGTGAATTCAGTTCCGAAGTCAGAACGATCAAGAGCGAATAGAGGGGTGGGACTATGAGTAAGAAGAAAGCAGAGACACAGGAGCCCAGGCCGGAAGGTGCGAGTTTCGAAAAAGCGCTGGAACGCCTGGAGACCATCGTACAGGAGATGGAAAGCGGGGAGCTTAGCCTCGAAGACATGATGGCGCGTTTCGAGGAGGGCCAGAAACTGGTAATACTTTGCTCGGGCAAACTCAACCAGGTGGAGAGACGGATTGAGATTCTGGTCAAGGAAGGCGACGAGATTGTCGCCGAACCGTTCGGGGAGGAGCCCGGTGGTGACGACCGGGGCGCGATCGGGACTGGCGACGATAACAAGAACGGGATGCCGTTCTAAGAGGGACCCGCCCCGATGCCGGAGTCAGAGCCCATGTTGGACGTGCGCGACCTGCGGGTGACCTTCCGGACGGAAGAAGGAACCATCCGCGCCGTGGACGGGATCGACCTGGAGGTGAGCGGCGACGAAACGGTCGCTCTTGTTGGCGAGAGCGGTTGCGGTAAGAGCGTGGCGGCGCTGACCCTGGCGAGGCTGGCAGCTGGGCCGGGACTGCAGGTCACGGGCGGAATACGGTTGGCAGGCCGGGACGTCCTGAGCCTTTCCGAGCGGGATCTGCGCCGGGAGCGCGGGGCGACGATCGCCTACATATTTCAGGATCCGATGGCGTCGTTGAATCCGGTCAAGCCGGTGGGGGCCCAGATCGCCGAAGCGATCCGGTTGCACCGTAAGGTCCCGGATATCGAGACGGAGGTGGTCGGGCTGATGCGGTTGGTGGGCCTGCCGGACCCGGAAACACGCCGCAAGGCCTATCCGCACCAGTTCAGTGGCGGAATGCAGCAGCGCGTGATGATCGCCATGGCGCTAGCGTGCCACCCGAAAATCCTTGTGGCGGATGAACCGACTACGGCGCTGGATGTCACCATTCAGGCGCAGATATTCAGCCTGCTTGCCGACCTGCGCGCGGAACTCAAGATGGCGGTCCTGCTGATTACGCATAACCTGGGGTTGGTGGCGCAGAATGCCCAGCGTGTCTATGTCATGTACGCGGGGCGGATCATGGAGTCGGGGAGCGCGGAATCTGTCTTGAGGCGGAGCGCGCATCCTTATACCAGGGGGTTGCTGGCCGCCGTGCCGCGTCTGCGTCGCACGCCTGAACGAATGACGGGGATTGAAGGAACGGTGCCGCACCCGGCGCACCTGCCGACGGGATGCCGCTTTCAGCCGCGATGTTCGTTTGCCGTGGAGTGCTGCCGGACCACTGAACCCGAGATGCAACGCGTTGGGGAAGGACACCAGACTCGATGTCACTGCTGGAAGCAACTGATGTAGTGGTGCGTTTTGCCTCGCACGATGCCCTCGGACGCCGACGGTCGTTGACCGCCGTGGCGGGTGTATCGTTGTGCCTCGAGGAGGGTGAGCGGCTGGGGGTGGTGGGAGAGAGCGGGTCAGGCAAGACCACGCTGGGCCGGG
>JBAXWO010000447.1:0-2948 GCA_037128375.1 bacterium | reverse complement strand
CGCCATAGGTCAAGGCCAATTGCCGCACGGCCTTGTCATTCTTGCCCGCCAGCCGCAACACCACATCCCGCACCAGATGGCGCAGGTTATAGGTCGGGAAGGTCAGGGCAAAGAAATGCTCCGGCTTCTCGTAGAGCGGGCGCTTGCCTCGCTGCATCATGACCTCGTAAAGGTCGGCGGCGAACATGTGCATCGGCAGCTCGCCGGAACGCAAATCGTCCCGCAGTTTCACCACTTCATGCCAGGGTTTCCAGGGTAGTTTTGCCATTGTGTATCTCCTCACTGATTGTGTTGCGAGGCGCCTTGGGCGCCCGGAAACCATGTATGAAGTGTGGATTTGAGTTTCAACAAAGTGCGGTCTTGACAACGCGAAAGGCTAACCGTCTCGGCAAGTTTCGAGAAGATGCGAGGCGAAGGAGGTTTGTTCGCCTCACGCATGGCCCGCAACATGGCTGCCTTCGGATCCTTGGGTTTCACTGTTCCGTCAGCAATCCAACGGCCTGATTCAAGCCATTCTCGAAGCGAGGGGTGTCGGCCCGTCCATCCGAGTTCGGTGGCGACATGGGGTGAGTCGCTCCACACCCAGGCTTCTAACTCAGGATAGATGACCACCGCCGCGCACCGGTCCCTCCAACCGGCTTCAGCAAGGCGAGCCTCAACATCGGCTTCAACTTCTGTGACCGGCCGGTCATCCCGTCCGCATCCGGCGTGGTCAAAAACGATCAGCGCGTGCCTATGCGTGTGGACGAATCCCTCCAGAAATCCTCCGCTATTACAGCGGCATCCCGGATCCCTTTGGGGATGGCGCACGATATCCACATGTTTCCCCTCTTCTAGTTGCCGGCATCCAATCGCCTGCCAGCGCTGCAAGATTCCGCGCAACGCATTCTCGGCATCCAAGTCGGCGACCAACAGTACGAGGTCTTTCACAGGGTCGGCACGGGGTGGCATCAGAGCACCCCCCCCGCAAACAGGGTTCCCAGATTGACGCCCCCGCGCCAATCCTTCAATGCCGGATGCTCGTTGCCCGGCACAATGTCGGTGGCACCCGATTGGGTCTTCTTGAAGCACAACACTTTGTCCACCTCTGCCACGCTCAGAATAACCGGGGAATGTGTGGCCAACAGCACTTGTGCGCCATAAACGTTCGACAACGATTTGAAGACGGTCTCGACAGCCTGCGGATGTATCCCGTTTTCCGGCTCTTCGATCAGGCAAATCCCCTTGAAATCAGGCACATACGCGGGGATGGTCAACGCGAGAAGCCGAAGCGTGCCGTCCGACGCCATCCATGAGGGGATCTCCAACCCGCCTCTATACTTGATCACCAAATAACGACTCCGGTCTTCGGGTCGCTCCACGGTCCGAATCGACTCGATATCGGGTAAGGCCGTCCGCACATGATCCACCCACCAGTCGTACCGCTCTCGATTCGCCGGCTGCTCTAGATTCCAGAGCACCCACGGCAGGTTTGCCCCATCGGGACTGAAGCCCTTCCCGCGGTTTGCCGAGCTCGGTTTACGCAGGTGCATACTGTTCAGGACGAATTGCTGAACGCCCTCGATGAGCATGCGCTTAAACCATGTGGCAACCGGGAACTTCGTTTCGTCCTCCGGCAGATTGGCCAAGGCCGACTTGCGTGGGCCAAGGCGAATGGATGGGAACCACCCTTTTCCCCCGCCTTCTTCACGTACCTCGACATAGAAATTGTCATTTCCCCCGTGGGCTTTGCTCAGCACGCGTTGCCACCGACTGTTGCGGGTCGTCAAGATGCCATCCGGCAGGTCACGCTCCATGGGAAAGATCTCGCGCTGAGGCGGAGTGGCACGTTCACGAGGCGGTTGCTGGAGCCAGGCTTTCTCGTCGAGAATGCCCATCTCTTGCGTGGTCGGGTCGAGGCCAACCCGAATTTCGTAGCGAAAATTGGTAAAGGGCTTGGCCAACTTATCCTTGTAAGCATCAGGTACGGAGGCCTCCAAAGCCAGTTCGAACGCGTCTCCCTCACGTGACCATAGCAAGTCCTTAAAGTTTGCCGTCCGCTCGGTCACTGCCGCTTCCAACCCGTCCGCGACCATCCGTCCGAGGAATCCAACCACATCGAGAAAGGTGGTCTTCCCGCTGGCATTGGGGCCCACCAACACATGAAAGGGCCCCAACTCCTGGCTCACGTAACGCAAACATCGGAAACGCTTTGCTTCTATCCGCGTAATCATGGTCATTCCTTTTCTGTGCTCTGTGACAACCCTCTTGTCTCCAGCGCGCGCTGCGTTGTCAATACTTCCCTGCGTAGTGTTTCTTCATCCGGCAACACCGTCATGTAGCGTGAGGCAAACACGTTGGCTTTAATCCCGCCCATGGCGTAGTGAACCACGGCTTTATCCTTGGCGCTGCACAGAATCAGGCCAACCGGCTCACCCTCGCCCGGCTCCATGAGATGCTCGCGCGCGTAGTTCAGGTAGAGGTTCATCTGCCCGGCGTCGGCATGGGTGAACTTGCCGAGTTTGAGATCAATCACGACCAGACTCCTGAGCCGGCGGTGGTATAGCAGGAGGTCCACGCGGTACCATTCATCACCGATGCGGATGCGCTTCTGCCTGGCCACAAAAGTGAAACCTGCGCCGAGTTCCAGGAGGAACCACTCCAGATGCCGGATGATGGCGTCCTCCAATTCGGTCTCGCTGTATTCGTCCTTGAGATTGAGGAACTCCAGCAGATACGGATCCCGAATCTGTTCTTCCAGGGTGACCGTATCTTCCGGTTTCGCCTGCCGGCCGCGCGCCAGGATGACCGCTTGGCGGGTGGAATGGGCTGTACGCTCGAAGAACTGCGTTCCGATCTGCCGGTCGAGTTGCCGCACGGACCACCCGCTCCGGATGGCTTCTACTTCGTAGAAGGCGCGAGCCAGCGGATTCTCGACTGAAATCAGGCGGACGTAGTGGGACCAGGAC
>JBAXWO010000446.1:0-2957 GCA_037128375.1 bacterium | reverse complement strand
GGAAGGACAGCAGCAGATTCCCGCCAACCAGTCCGGAGATAACGCCGGCGAGTTTATCCAGCCAGCCTGATTCGCTCAACCCGCCGACGACCACAAACACGCCGATCAGGAAGAAGGTGGTGTCCCAATCGAGCGTGCGGATCAGGTGACCGGTGGATCCCCACCTGGCGGAGAGTTTGAACCAGAGGAGCCCCGCGATGGCCAGGATCATGGTTAGCGTGCCGGCAAGCCATTTGAAATCGGGATCGAAAACCGACGTAAGGGACAGGCCGATGATCAGGATGAGCAGAAGCCCGGTGGGGGTCCAGGAGCGGACTTTCTCGATCCGGACCGTTTCGATCCGTTCCCTATGCGCCCGCAGCAGGAAGGCGGAGACGGCGAGGGCCGCGAGTCCCCCGATTTGCACGGCAAAAAAGATTCCGGGCTTGCCGTGATACACGAAGAAGTCGTTGAAGGTGAGTTTCAGGTAGCCCGCCAGGATCATGCTGGGTGGGTCGCCGATCAGGGTGGCCGTGCCTTGAAGGTTGGAGGCCATGGCGATCAAAATCAGCAGGCGCACGGGGGAGACCTTGAGTTTGTCCGCCAGGCTCAGGGCGATGGGTGCCACCAGCAACACCACCGCCACATTCTCGACAAACATGGAAATGAACCCGGACAGGGCGCAGACCACCAGCATGGCGCCGCGCATCGTATGGGTGCGGTCGACCAGGCGTTCGGCGATGACGGCCGGCATGCGGGACATCAGGAACAATTCGGCGAGAATAAGCGTGCCGAAGAACAGGGCGATGACGTTCCACTGGATGGTCTGCGTCAGGGCGGCATGCCAGGGCAGGCTGCCGGTAAGGACCAGCGCCAGACCGCCTCCGCAGGCGGCCAGGGAACGCCATTTCGGGAGCGCGACAAACAGGACGTAACACAGGACAAAGATAACAATCGGCATGACAGGCGGTTGCATGCCGCAAAATAGGGAGGGAAAGGGAGTCCGGTCAATACATTATCTCAGAATTCCCACCCTGTGTTGAACCAGACCTGGGCGTCGGGCGAATCGGACGTCATGCCGAAAAGCGGGGCAAAGTTCATGGTCATCTGGGGAAAGGGGCGGTATTGGAGGCTCGGGCCGAGCAAAACAGAGTTCTCGAAGTTCCCGCGGTCCTCCTTGGTGTCGGTGAAGGCCGCCTTGCACTCTGCCCCCAGGGCCAGTTTGTAGTCCCGTACGGCGTAACTGAGGCCGCTGCAGAACTGGTATTCCCGCTCCAGGTCGCCGCCGGTCTGGCATTCGGCCACAAAATTGACGCCCCAGTGCCAGCGCTGGGCCAGTTCCCCGCCGAACAGGATCTTGGGCTCAATCTGGTCGGGTTCATCCCGCTGGTCATGCCGGATCCACTCCAGATACAAGGTGTGATTTCCGGGCAAATTGCCCCAATCGGCCAGGGCATAGCGGAGTTCAAGTTGTTCGCTCTGATAGATTTCCCCGTCCTTTCCCGATTGGTCAGTGCGGGAGTAAATGTCGAGTTGGAACCGGTGTGGCAATCCGAATTCGACCTCATATAGGCTCCGGTAACTCGTTGTTCCATCCTTGTTGAACGTTGTCCTCAGCCAGTATTCGACCTCCATCTTGCCTTCGGGGACGACGTAGACACGCGTGGTGGGGAACCGACGGGTGGCCGTCCAAAGCGGTTGTTCATAGGAACCGATCAGGCTCTCCTCGCGCAGGGGGTGGAGGCGGGTGGCGGTGACCTGGATGACCGGATATTCCCAGGTGCGGTAGCGCTGCTCAGCGGGCTGTGGCGACGGGGAGGGTGCCGCATTTCTCATGGCGTCCGCAGGATTGGCGACCTGGGCCAAACTTGTTCCGGCTGCAAACATCAACCCCGCGACCACGACGATGGCTTTCTCAAACGCTCTCGATTGTTTCATGTGCACTCCTCATTGGGTTACAACACACGAACGCCGGAAGCGGAGGAATGGTTCACTGGTTTTTGCGGCGCATTCGTCGTTGCATTGATTTTGCCCCCTTGTTATTACTTGTGTGACAACATTTATGAAGGGAGGCTGGCATGGTACTCGAACTCAAACTGCGTAAGGTGGGTAACTCGGTGGGCGTCGTACTGCCCAAGGAGGTGCTTACGTTTCTTCATGCGGAAGAAGGCGATACAGTGTGTGTCACCGAAGCGGCGGACGGTAGTCTGCGCATGTGCCAGACGAAACCAGAAGTCATGCGGCAACTGGAGGCGGCTCAGCAGGTGATCCGCCGCTACCGCCATACGCTCAGGGAACTCGCGAAATGAAGCAGCCGGAATGGATTCTGCGGGATACCGTTCTCGCTTTGCATGAAGCATTGTTGGCGGAGTTTGGCGGATCATCAGGCATTCGTGATGAGGGTCTGCTGGCGTCTGCTTTGGCTCGACCGGAGAACTTGCTAGCGTATGGCAAGCCGTCGATCTTCGATTTGGCGGCCAGCTATGCCTTCGGCCTTGTGAAGAACCACGCGTTCATTGACGGCAACAAGCGAATCGGCTTTGTGGCGGCGGCGTTGTTTCTCGAACTCAACCGATGCCGCCTTCAGGCATCCGAGGCCGATGCAACCGTTCGCACGCTCGCTTTGGCCGCCGGGGCAATAAATGAAGCCGACTATGCCGTCTGGCTGGAGGAAAACTCCAAGAAGATCTGAGCCATCTTATTCATCATTATTTTACGCCTGAAAGGGATCGAGCCGGGCCCTGATGGGCCGGAGTGGGAAGAGCTGACGCTGGCCGTCGCCGCGAGTGTTTTGGACCGGGACGAAACCACCGCCCGGTTGCGCAAGCTTCTTTAGTGCCTTGCGACTTGAATCCATCGTATCTTGGTCATGATTTGAACGTGAAAAGAATTCGAACAGAAGCACACAAAGACCACGAAGGGAGTATTCGTTGCGCCTTCGCGACAATGAATCTCCCCTTCAAAGCGACCCCGTTGCC
>JBAXWO010000445.1:0-2963 GCA_037128375.1 bacterium | reverse complement strand
CGCTCTTCCACAGCCTCAATCCAGCACGAAGAATGGGGTGATTTGGAACCGCTGCATCAAAAGCCGTCCGCTGACACAAGCCTCGAAGTAACGCCCTGCCGGCTTGTAAAGAGGCGCAAAGCCGTTTTCCAGCAACACGATCAGTGGCCGCCCCGCTTCCAGCGCGGCCCTGGCGATCTCTTTCTCGCCGGGGCTGATACAGGGCGAGACCAGAACCGCGCCATGCTCGGCGGCGTAGAGAAGCTCATCCTTTTGTGCGGCCAACGCTTCCGGTGTGATGCGCCGCGAGATCTGAATCTGGCGCTTCAACGGATGCTGAAGCAGATAGCGGTTGCCAATGACCGGGCAGACGTGCTCCGGTCCGAAGTGCTGGTCGGCTACGACGGTAAACAGTTCCGGATGCGCGCGCTTGGCCAACAGGCGCCGGGGGTTGTCTGCGATATAGTTTACCATAGCCTTCAGTTGGCCCTTGCGCAGCAGGATGCTGTCCTGAAAGCCCTCCTGCCACAGCGTGGAGACCCCGGCGGCGGGGGCCGCCGCCGGAACGGGGACCGAAGCAGGTTGCAGGAGCAGCCCCTTGCTCGGGTCCGGTGGCAGGAGCAGCCCCCTGCTCCTGCACTCCTGCGTGCTCACCCGCTTGAACGCCTTCACGATGTGCCCCATGGGCCTCTCTAACCGCTCCTTGACCCACAGGATGCCGTGAAAATGGTCCGGCATCACCACGCACTCGCACCCCTCAACCCCAGGATAGACGGCGGAGGTGCGCTGCCACACCTCACGCACAACCGCCCCAATAGCCGAAAGCTGCAAGAGCGGGTCGGCCGCCGTCCCTGCCAAAACGCTCAAGCAGTTGCGCCGCGGCTCCGTCACGACGGTAATCATGTAGAACGACGGGGCGCAGTAGTCGTGCTCCCAGCAACGCTGCATCATACCGGTCGTACTCATCCACTGTGGCCCCTTACTCCGCGTAAATGCTCTTCATCGTCCAGGCGTCAAACTGTTTCAACACCGCATCACTCCCCTGGGCGCGCAGCGACACGCCCAGGCTGTCGGCACGGCCGGGGTAAACGCGGGCCGCGACGCACTGGCGGCCGTTGACAAAGACTTCGACCACGCTCTTGTCGATGAACACGCGCAACTTGAGCGGTTCGTCCGACGCCAGCCAGACCGGCGCGGATTCGGGGGCACGCGACGTCACGTCCGGCAACTCCGAGGAATACGCGCTGTCGATCGTGACCACGCTGTCACAGCTCTCAAACCACTTGTTCCAGTCCTTGAAACGGTCCCAATTCTGGTAGCCGCGCTGCTTGAAGATGGCAATGCGGGTGAACTCCTCCTTGCCGGGCGAGCGCAGGACGTTCAGTTCAACCATCGGTGACTTCCGGATGTCGATCTCGGCGGTGATCTCAAGCGCGTTGCCTTGGACACCCTCGAGCACCACCTCCCGGTTCGCCGGAAGCGCGGTTTCTCCCAGATGCCGGGTCGCCCCGCGCAGCGAGGCGATGTCACCGGCCGGCTCTATGCCGAGTCCGTTCTTGCCGACGAGCGTCAGGCGGCGCGGCAGGCTCATGATCTGATCCCAGCCCGGCGTGGGCTTGGCGCTGTTGATGTTGAAGATGGCGAGCACGCCGCCCCGGCCGTCCGGGGTTGCCGATGGCGCATGCACGCCGCCGGGACAAAAGGCGCCGAAGGTGAAGCGCCCGCCGGCGGTGACAACGAACTTGTCGCGCGCCTTGTCGTAGTCGCCAAGCAGGTAATGGGCACCGCTCATGTGGCTGAAGTGCAGCAGGATGTGACGGTCACCGAGCGGCCAGAAATACGGGCAGGCACCGTCATCGCCAACCAGCGAAAAGACGTCGCCTTCGACAAAGGGATGCAGGTACTCCCACTTCACGAGATCGCTGGACTTGAACAGGAACTCGGCCGGACGCCTCGGCCCCTGCGGCAGGGTCCCGCCGGAGAGCGAGTAGTAGACCCCGTCCTTCTTCCAGATGCAGGGATCAAAGATCGTGCAGGGCGCGCCTGCCGACGGAATGACCGGTTTCCCGGTTAGTTTCTCCCAATCCAGCAGCAAGGGGTCGCTGGAAATGGCCACCATGTTGCCCTGGCCCGTGCCGTGATACATGGCAATGACGCGGTTGGACTCGACCAGCGTCGAACCCGAATAGCAAGCGTTTTCCGGCCCCGGTTTGATCGCGTACGGCAGGTCGCGCCAGTGGATCAGGTCGTCGCTGACCGTATGGCCCCAGTGCTGGTTCGGGTTCTCCGGCGGATAGGCCTGGTAAAACAGGTGCCAGCGTCCGTTCCAGAAGCAAAGCCCGTTCGGATCGTTCAGCGTACTTTCGGGGCTGACGAAATGGTAGAGCGGCCGGTACGGGTCTGCGGCCAGTTTCCGACGCGACTCGGCAAACCGCCGGAGCAACGGATCACTGCGCAACTTTGCCTCCTGCGCCGCCAGTGCTTCGTCTTTCACCCCGGCCGGGTTGTTTGCGCCGGTCGAAACATCGCCGGCATGGACCGAAGTACTCCCTGCTATTGTCGCCATCATAATCATCCTCCTGATACGTGAACGTCTCGTGTGCCTGATTAGCTTCTCCCAAACACATTCTTCACCGCCCGCAGGTAGCGATACCCCCAGCGCATGTCGGGCAGCAGGTAGCTTCCCTCGGTCCATTCGTTCCAACTGTTGATCGTGACCAGCGGCGCCTGGGCCGGGCGCGCGTCAAGCCAGGCCTTGGCCCGCCAGAGGCAGGCTTCAAAGGCGTCGGGCGTCGCGTTCTTTACCACACAGTGATCCGAGAAAGACGGGTTGCGGTGCGTGTTGATCCTTGCTAGCCTAATGGGCATCCTATCGCCAGCGGGCCACCTTGCGCAGCAGCGCCTCGCCCTCTTCCTTCGATCCAACCCAGGTCGAGATAAACAATCCTTCAGGCCGCAACTGTTCCATGAACAGGTCAAACTCA
>JBAXWO010000444.1:0-2966 GCA_037128375.1 bacterium | reverse complement strand
GAACTCCTCCACCTGGCGACCCCCGGCGTCGATGGGGGCTCCCAGTTGCAGGTAACCGAATCCGGTGGCGGGCTGGGTGGGGGCAATCCCGAAGGTGACCAGGGATCCAGGATGACGCTCGACAGCCCGATAACCGGTCTCCACGATTTTCAGGAACGAGTCAATGGGTTCAATGATGTGGTCGGCTGTGAAAACGGCGATGACGGCGTCGGGATCGTTACGGGCAAGGATGGCGGCGCTGAACCCGACCGCATTGAGAGTGTCTCGGCCGCAGGGTTCGCCCAGGAAGTTGTTTGGGCCCAGCTCGGGAAGGACGCGGCGGATTATCGCCTCGTGTTTCTCGGCGGCGCAGATATAGCGGTGTGAGGAAGGGACCAGGCCTTCGAGGCGGCGGGAGGAAATTTCCACCAGGGTTTTTCCGCCGATAAACGGCAGCAGCTGCTTGGGGATGGCATCGCGGCTCATGGGCCACAGGCGTGTGCCCGAACCGCCAGCAATGATCAGTGCGTATCGCATGATGGGTTGTCTCCTTGTAGTTCTCTCCGACGCGCATGGAAGGCGGCCTGGTGCGTTCTGAGGGCCACTTCGGACGCGCTGTAACGATCCGCGGCGCGAAAGGCCGTCTTCTGTTCGGGCGTGGCCTGCTCGACATTGAACAGCCAGAGCCAGTCATAAAACGCGCCGGGATCGGATACCGTTGGGAAAACACGTGCCTCCCAGAGGCCCCTTTTGTCAACCGGTTCGTCCGGGCCCCAGATCTCTTCGGGACGGGCGCCGACGGTGCCCATCCAGTGGAGCAGGGGACGCCCGCAATAGGTTCCGCCTGCGATGGCACTGTCCTTGAAGGTATCGCCAATGTGGTAACAGCGTAGGAAGAAAACGGGCGCGCCATCACGATTCCGCCCGGGCACGAGATCGAGACAGGCCCCCGGCGGGAGCGTCAGGTTCTGGCGGATGGCGGCCCCGGTCACCACGTTCTGGCCGGAAAGCGTCAGTGTGGCCCCGACATCGCACCCCTCCACCCAGGCGTTCACGCCTTGGAGGGTTCCGCCGTGACCGATGGACGAGTTGAGGACGACGACGGTTGAAGCGGGAGGGTGCCCCCGGTCCAACTCCATCAGGTGGAGGCCGCTGGAGATCAGTTGCCGAGTGGTCCCGAAATGAAGGAACGTGCAGTGGGGCACGGTTTGGAGGTGGAAGGGTATGGGGTGAAGAATCTCGAAGGTCTGATCAAGCGCCTCCTCCTCCCATTTTGATCCACTGGCTCGAACGCCGTCGAGATAGTGCTTCCGCGTGGTCGCGGAACCCAGGGCGCAACAGACCTCACGGTAAAGGTCAAGTCCATGCGTCATGATCCGGACGTGGGTGGCGGCGGACCAATCCAACCGGCCATGGTTCCCCGGGCCGATCTCGAAAGCCACCATCATCTTGAGGACGGCCTCGGTGTCGAAACTCATGACGCCGATGTCGAGAATGGAGTGCCCGTGGGGCGAGACGGCGCCGGCAGCATGCTGTTCGTCGAGACGGGGCTTTTGGAGATAACGGAGAACGGTGTGGTCATGCGCGACAAAAACCCCGTGTTTGGCGGCGTGTTCAGGCGTATCCGCCGCCCCGAGTGCGACCAGTCCGGGTAGGTCCAACCGGACTTGGGAGGAGTCGAAGTGCAACAGCACATCGCCGGAAGTCACCAGGACCTGACCTGTCCCCGGGCGGCCGGGCGGCAGGGCGCGGAAGGTTGGCAGGATTCGTTCGAACAGGGTCGAGGCCGTTCCGGAGTCTTCTCGGCCGGGGACGGGAATGAAAATCTTGCCGCAGGGACTGTAGGCCGGCAGCCGCCGGGAATCGCCTCCCGCGTGGATGATCATGATTCGAAGTCGCCGCAGGACCTGGTCAATCGCGCCTTCAGCCCTGGAATCCAAAGACAGGGCGGAAAGCTCTTGATCCAATACGCGCATCAGGCAAAGCAGGGTGCTGCCGCCACTGCCGATGCGCCGCCCTTCCAGATCGGTCACCACCATCACCCGTCGGAAGGCATTCAGCAAAGGGGTCCGCCGCAGACGTGCCAACTGGGATTCGTAAGCGTTTCCCTGCGTCTCATTTGAGGCGGTAACGATCAAATAATCCCATGCGGCTTCTGACATGAAACGATCCTAAGGGGCGGGTCAGGCAGGATCAAGATTGGTTTTCGAGCCGGGCGTTGGGATGGGCGGCATACGTCCGCCCCGCGCAGGGCACGGGCCCTTGTCAAAGCGATTCATATTTGAGACATATACCAGCCGCCTGAGGTGGCTGTGGCGTGCGTCTTTTGACCGTTTTCGAAACACGGTTACCGCAGGCAGAGGAGAGACATGATATGTCAGTGGTCGCATTGCCCCCGGAAACGAAATTGGTCCAGAATGGAGTCGATTCCTTCCGTTTCATTCTGCCGCGACGTCGACTGGGAAAACACCGCTGGATCGGGTTGGTCCCGCTCATTTTCGGGCTTGGAATAGGGGGATTCTCCTGTACTTGGATGTCCGGAACACTGCAGGGTATCACCCAGTCCCATGGTGTGGGTTTCGCCTTTTCCCTGATCTTCGGCCTTATCGGACTGCCCGGATTGATTGCGGGTGCCGGATTGGTCATCCTGGGCCTGGCCCTGCTCACCGAGTGGACTTACTGTGAGATAGCGGTCAGCCGGCAATACCTGAAAAGTATCGAACACTTCGGATTCTGCCGCTGGAGTCGGAAGCAACCCTCCGCCGGCCTGACCTCGCTCTCCATTGGCCGGGGCATGGGGCCCGATAGCGAAGGGGATCTCGGCTCCATCAGTATCGATACGGAGGACGGCATGGGCCTGATGGTTGCGGTAGGTTACTCCATGACGCTGCTCCAGCCCATTGCGGAAAATCTGGCATATCTGCTGGAGCAGTCCCGGATCGCCCGCGACTTCGATCCCAAGGTTCACAACGGCGAGACCGATGAGG
>JBAXWO010000443.1:0-2968 GCA_037128375.1 bacterium | reverse complement strand
GGTGCTTTGAAATCGCCGCCATATTGCCCGTTGGTGCCGCCTGTTCCGTAGATATATGAGCTTCCCGGCCCGCTTCCAAAAGCGATCCTCAAAGCATTTGTGTTGGGATTATCTACCGTAGCCCCCCCATCGTTGGTCCAGCTTGCTGTTCCTGAGTTAGTCCACGACTGCGAGAAAGGTAGCACCGGCGAGGCTAGACAGGCACTCGATGTGACCACTAGTGCGGCTATCCATACAACCATATTGTTGATTCGGTTACTCATGCTGTTGCCCCCCTGATTATTGCTCAATCTCAACGAGGTAGAAATACGAGTCGGCATCGCTGCCAGCGACGCTGACCTCATTCGTTGTGAGGCCAGTCTGAACTTTTGTAAAGCCAGCGGTCAAATCACTTGAACGCCATACTCCAAACTGCTTGGCATTGCCGCGTCCCCACTTCAACGCCGGCGTGCCGTCGCCGCCCTTGGAAATGGCCACGGTAAAGAATGAGCTCTTGTCCGTGGGATCTGTCCCTGCCAGATATTCGCCGTAATTCTTGAAACCATCGTGATCCGGGTCCTGATCGTCTCCAAGGCCGTACTCCTGCATCCAGGACTGAGGAACACCATTCGTCATCGGCCCACCCCAAGGTCCAACTACCTTGAAATTGTCAATCGCCAACTCCTGTGCCGCAATACCACTGCGATCTACCGAGACCCAAATTTTCACAACAGCTTGCGCTGCATCTTCAAACGTGCCTCCGCTCCCCTGCCATCCCGCTAACGGACCAAAGGGAACCTCCACATGAACCCACTGGGAGGAACCCGCAGGAAGAGAGAACTTATGCTGCCATATCTTATTGTTGGCCCCCATAAATCTCAGATAGGCATCACTCGCAAGGCCTGTTCTATTCACATCGAATGAGACCAAGTTAATCTGCGACGCGAGGTAGTTCCCAACAAACCTTCCGCCCGATGAAATATCCGTTGCCCTAAGGCTGGCTGATTCAGCAAATAAAGGCGCGTTTGGCGACATAGAGACGAACTTTACGGCCAAGGTACTTCCATCATAAACCATGCTTCCATCGCCACTCTTTACCCAAGCGGCATTGCTCTCACTCCATTTTTCGGTCAGATTAGCGATGGGACTGTATGACTGGCCATGAGCCACCAGCGCCACCGCAGAGACCAGCACCGCCATTCCGCATACTGCTTTGGTTATTTTCACTTTGTCTCCCCCCTATTTTAAATTAAAGCGCTGGCTTGTGCACGATCCAAGAGAAACCGCCCTGCTTGTTATGATAGAAGAAGCCTTCGCCCGGATTCATGGGCTCTGTCACCCGGCCACTATTCGGGAAGTCATAATACCACCCATTAGTCATTAGAATCATCCGGGTAAACTGCCCATTTCGATACAGCCAGATCGCATCCGAAACAGTCACGTCATTTGTCCCATGACCCGATGCTTGGCTAAGTGAGTTAGTCCAGTTGGCCGTCGTAGAGTTATACGGCCAGCTCAGCATGCTGAAGCCGACCGGAGCGTCAACAGTTATGGTCGCATCAGTCACCGTTGTGCCTGAAAAAAGCGCAAAAGAACCATTGGGCACCCCTCCCTGTCCTCTGCTTCTAATCAAAACTCCTACACCTTTTGGAACCTCATTCGTAGCCGGAGTAAGGGACACGTCACCCCAAGCCACCCAGTTGGTATTTCCGTCAAGAAAGAACCTGTGCGCTATTTCGGTTGGGTTATAGAATTGAAGCGTATCTGCATAGTCTTTATCGTTGGTCCCCCGCAGCCCTCTCGCCAGATCCTGCCCGAGGGTCGAATTCAGCTTATTACTGACCCCATAGTCCACCGGGATTCCGACTGCGTAGTAGACGTTACTACCCACGACTTGCGAGCGAGCCTGTCTGTACATTGCGTACGTGATATCGTTGGTGCGAATGATCGGACCGGGCGCTATGGACGCAATCTTGAAGAAGACATTGGATCCATCGACAAGGATATAGGGGGGGCTAATCACCGTGTTCTCGCCATTACTCCCGGTATAGAAATCGGCAAGCTTGTTGGTAAATGGTCCACTCGGAGTTGTGGCAACCAAAATACTGTTGGTTCGGTTAGCACCGACAGTCAGACCAAGCGTTACCGTATTAGCGCTCGCGGCAAATTGCGTCACCTTTGGCGAATCGGTGCCAAAGGCATAAACGACCGTTTGGGAAGATGTGAGCGACACGTAGGGACTGAATCCAGCGACGGACTTCTGCCCATAGGTCCAGCCATCGCTGAGCGGAGCCGTATTCGAAGTCCACCCTGATACAAGTTTACCGGCGTACATCAGTTCCCACGCGTCTCGCAGGTTGTTGACGGAATGATCAGCAACCAGCGACTCGGGAACGGCATTGGTGATCAGAACATCGTCCAGGAGGGTCATATTCGAAGAATCGGACGCCAGATTCTGCACTGCAAACCATTCGTAATTCGACACACTTTGATTGATGAATCCCAAGTTGGTGGCAATTGGTGCGCCGTCGACAAACAGATGCCACAATTTGTTGGAATAGTCCTGACAAACACTCACGTGTTTCCAAGTCGCACCATCATTCGCAACCGCCGCTAGGCTGGTACCATAGAGATCCTTGTCCGCGTAAACATTGGTGATACTGCCTCCCGCTCCACTGAAAACCACCCAGTAGCCGTTGCTGAGGAAAAATTGAGCGGTAGCATTCAGATCCAGAGCCGGCGCCTCATAGGGAGTCGGAAAAGGTCTCGGAACGGTCCAGAAATCGGTCCAGACGACATTTGAGACGCCCCCAGGGGTGACGAGTACGGTGTTCGTCACGTTCTTCCCAATGGGTACCACGAGTACGTTGGTCCCGGAATGGGCGACGCCGAGACCCACATTGGTGACCATCACCCCATCTGAAGAACCCCAACTACCGCCCAATCCGCCCACCCCAGACCCATTGGCTTTGCCGTCGAAGCTCTCGTG
>JBAXWO010000442.1:0-2969 GCA_037128375.1 bacterium | reverse complement strand
CGGGGTCGATTTCTTCCGTTCTGTATTCGCCCGGTTCCTCGCAAACAGCATACCCTCGCTGGCCGAGTCCAGTTTCTCGCGGCCAAACGCCATCCCGATCTCCTTTTCGACCCCGACCCCGACCCCGATTTTATCCGCTTTTCTTTGTCGTTCTCTTTCCGCCAACGGTGCGTTCACGCGCGCGGTTTACCGCGTCGCTGTGCAACGCTTTGTTGGCTGTCGTCCCGTCGTTACTGAATATCCGGTTCCCATACCCGATCACTCTGTGCATCAACGAAGCCCTGGTTGGCTGGCTTCAGCTTCCAGATCTCAAGACTCTTGAGTTTAGTGGTGGCCCCAACGGTGAACGCGTCGAGGGCAGTCTTGCTGGCATACTCCATATGTGCTGCCAGAATGGCCTGGCGCGAATTGACAAAGACCTCGACCAGGTATTTGTCGATAAAGATGCGCAACTCCACATCTTCGCCTTCCGGCAGATCAACCAGGCTAAAGGGGGCTTCGGTGGTGCCGACGCGCAGCGTGCCCGTTTCCGGGCGCAGCATGATCGACAGTCCGTTGCCCTCTTCGTCAGCAAACAGGACAAAGCCAAAGAGTTTGCGCAGCGCCTCTGCGCGCGGGATGACAATGCGGATTTCATAGGCATCCCCATCGAGTTCCGCAATGCGCTGCAGTTGTGGCGCCTTGTTGGGTGGCACATTCTCACAGTGACCGGTAATCGGATCCGCTATCACGATATCACTAAGCGCGACTTGATCGAAACGCTGGGCTTCGAGTTCGCGCAGTGGTTTGATGCGCAGGATGCCGTCAGCAGGCAGACTCAATTCGCGCGGAAGGGACTGGATCGTCTTGTTCACCAGAACGTTATCAGGACCTGACGAGGTCAGCCAGGCCCACATGACGCGGCGACCGTCGGGGGTAAGGACACTCTCCGGTGCGAAGAAGTCGGTACGCTTGATACAACCGTAGACGGGCTGTTCATCACGCTTCCAATTCATGCGCCCGTGGGTTTCCGGCACGAAGTGCTCGGTTTCCGCGTCCCACTCACCAATGTAGTAGCGGCACCCCAGAGGATGACTGATGCAAAGCAACATCCATCTTTCTGCAATCGGGAAGAAATTCGGGCAGGAGATATCCTCGCCGATCGTGGTGTCTGGCAGGTCATAACTCAGAAAGTCGCCTACCAACGTCCAGCTCTTCAGATCGGTCGACTTGAACAAGGGTTGCTTCACTCCTCCTGAGATTGCGTAATAGGTGTCACCGATCAGGAAGCAATCCGGATCCCAATGCCCGAGCTTTGGTTCGCTGCCGTCGGGGCACCGGACCTCGACCGGATAGGGTTTATCCCATGCGGAAAGATTCTGGTCTTTCGCGACAGCGATCTGGTTGCGCCCCGAGCCCTGACCGTGATAGATGACAGCCGGCTGGCCTTCCTTCGTAATGAAGCCGGTGCCGCTGAACATGCCGTGTTCGGTGAAGGAGGGTTGGAGTTTGGTGGTCTGCCAGGTCCAATGCAGCATATCGGGACTGGTGATGTGCACAAAGCTGAAGGAGTAACCATCCTTCCACGGGTGTTTGAGAATGTAATGCAGGTGATAGACACCATCGAGACAGAAGGCAGCATTCGGGTCGCCAGGACTGCTGTCACCGCCCGGATGCATCAGGTGGTAGTTCAATGTCATATCAGTCATAGGTCTCGTATCCTTCATTATTCAGCCAACGTTACTTCTCTGGCGCGGCCTTTAGGACGTCGCCAGCAGAAGTTGGTTCGGTCTTCATTTCCTTCTGAAACCATTCCCGCCATTTGGCGATCGCTTGGTTTCTCTTCTCAATGGGATCGTTCCATACGAAACCGAAGTCCTTGGCCGTGAGTTTCTTCATGGAGTCATTCGCCCAGTAGCGTGTTGTCGCCATTCCTGCTTCCGGGTAGTCGCCCCCGACATGTGTTGATTCATCTGACAAAGCATCGATCAGGTATGGCACCGAGGCTTTGTCTCCGTATTTGCCGAGTTCGCGGGCGGCATCTGCCCGCAACGCTGTCTGCGGACCATTGAGCGCCTGATAGAGTTTGGCCAATTCGATCTTCTCCCCTTTGCCGATCTTCCCGAAGATAACGCCAACCTCGGCATCCGGCAGAGGGACCACCTTTGGGGCAAGAGGCGTGAAACCGGCAAATGCAGTCATGCACGAGGCAAGGAGAACGGTTGTTACCATCTTCATTCTATTCCTCCGACCGAACGTCCGCGATCACCAGCAGCAGCCTGTCTTAGGACTCTTACTTTCCAACATTTGGCCGCTGGTGCATCGTTTGGTTCGGCTGGTTATTTTCGTTGTTGGTTGTGGCATGTGGTTGACGCGAAAGCCGTTCCTTGTACTCGATGCCGCGTCGATGCCCCATGAATGCCGATCCAAGGGCCAGTATGGCTAGCACAACAACCGTTAAGCGCCAGATCCGCATCCGGCTGAGCGCACCAAATGCCAGTAATGCGGCAGTCGTTAGGAACCAAGACGTTTCTGCCCCAGGAATGAAAGTGATGAACTGACCGAGGACGAACATCAGTGTGCCCAATCCCGAGATCCCAATGATTATTGACTTCGTAATTGTCATCATTTCATCATGCCGAACGTCACGCAGCATGGGCGCGAAGCGTACCATGCCTGCGTTTGTTGGCTTTCATGGTAGTTTTCGTTTTTCTCGTGGTGCATGCCAGAGCGCAATCACTTTGGCCCACGCATTTTCGTCGCCTCTGAGGATGTTTCCGTAATTCAGGCGGATGTCTTCCGCCATACGATCTACTGCCTCAGCTAGTTTGTTCCTCGGGAACATACAACCGGCAAATCGACTTCGATTTGACGCCTGTTCTTGATCGATAAATAAGTATGGTATTTTGTCGTGAGCCTTCTGAAACCAGATGAGCAGTTCCATGTCGTAGTACTCAATGACGACCGAAACGGGCGAACCAGTGTAGGTG
>JBAXWO010000441.1:0-2975 GCA_037128375.1 bacterium | reverse complement strand
AATCTGTCTGCAGGCAAGGAACGTGTCATAGAACCTAGTGATCCCGGGGCACTGGTCAAACAGACCTGCCGGGATATTCGTGATGTTTTCGCAGTGCTTGAACATCTCATAGCCGCTGGTCAGCCCCGTAATGCCGCGGATTGTCGATTGGATGGCCGAAACGAGGACGGGGGTTCCATATCCCGGGCCGCCGCCATCTGCAATATATGCATAACAATCAATCGATTTGACCTTTCCGCTCATTCTGACCGTGTACACGCCTGAGATGGCATAGGTGTTCGTGAAATTGATCTCGGCATTCGTGGCATTGAAATCGTTGGCGCTGCCGTTGCCCCAGTCAACATGGAGGGTGTCCGGATTGACGAAGCGGATGATAAAGTTCTGCGAAGAGGTCGTCGTCGTGACCTCGATTTGGAAATTGTCCTCCGGCAGCTCGCCGATACGGTAGAAAAACTGTTGGTTTGTCGGCATCGTCAGCGAGTAACTGAGTTGGTTACTCGCGGCCACGAGCGGTTTCGGCACGGTCTCAACATCCGACCAGAGACTGGTCAGTTGGCTAGTCCCATAGACCATGTAGGACCTGCCAGTGACAGAACTCCAACGCAAATTCACCGCCGCCTGATCGCAGTCAATCGCAATCGAGCCGGGTGTCTGCGCCGCTGCCTGCGACACTGCAAGCTGAGTCGCCACAGCCAATTGGGCGGCGAACCGTAAGACCTTCATGTATTGCGTCACCTTCGTCATGTCTTTTTCCTCCTCTTTCCTCGAACGTCGTGGGGCAGGCGCGCTGTCACGTGTCGCCTGCACGGCTTGTGCACGGCTCGTACACTGTACACGTAATGCAGAATCCTCTCTCCGACCCGCTATTCCACCTTAAGCCGATAGAACCGCCATAGCGCGGTCGCGGTCGCATCAGTGTAGATGTTCATTGTCGGCGCGGCGCCGGGAATGCCAGTATGCAAGTCCGCCGTGAACCCGACAGCCAGGTTGCTCGACGCTTGCACCGTGTAGAGCATGTTCGTCTCGCCCAGCCACACGATCACAAACCCGCCGCTCCAGTCCATAGCTGCGCCCGTTATCCGCACGGGAGTGTTGGCAGCCTTTAGTGTCGGCGTGGCTGCGGACTCGCCCGCCAAATTCGTGGCCTTCACATAGTACCAGTAGGACAAGAACGGGCTGAGCCCGCCTTCATTGTATTTGGTCTGATTGGAAGGAACGGTATCTCGCAAACTAAAGACAGTGCCGTTGGTACTGCGATAGATGTTGAACCCTATTTCCACGTCAGAATTGTCCTTCCAAGACAGCGTGATTGTGGAATTGAACACGGGAGTCAGGCTGAAGGATGTCGGGGCATTGGGTATGGTCTCGCCGACATGCTCGTATGCGCCTATATCGAAAGCTGGGCCATTGGGCCGAGTATTATTCTCCAGGTCATTACTGAACAATGCGCTCAGATCGACCCCTCCATTCACGGCGTTGGCGTTGGCGCGCAGATGCAGATCGTAAATTGCCGAATCAATAAACGGATCCGCCGGTTCTGTCCTCTGTCCAGGTTCGCCCGAGGGAACATATGCTCCGGCACACAAATAATAGTCATTGTTGGATGCGGAAGTAGCCCCCGAATGGCCGGCCCCAAATACGCACTTCACCCACAGATTGTTCATAACTTCGACATTCACTGCCGTGCCCGTAAAACTGTTTCTGATCATGGCGCTGTAACCGCCGATATTATAGACCGTATTATTGACGACATACATATTTGACAAGCAACTTGACACTTCGTGCATATATACGCAGCACGCATGAGTGCCGTTATAGTAAGACGGATTGGTGGAACAGAAGATGTTGTTATAGATACGGCTGTTTGCATGACTGCCCAAACCGAGAAAGGATATTTCCCCCTGGCCAAAGACATTTCGAAACACGTTGCCCCGAATAATGGTATAGTTGTCCCGGGAATTATAGGCTATCTGCATCCCCTGGCCATGAATCCCCGGATAGAGAATAGCGACGCCGCCGGTCTCGCTCACCACATTACTCTCGAACAACATGCCGTAATCGGCATAACTGGTACCCTGCACACAGCCAATGGAAACGCCGTTATTGGGAATCTCATGGATCCAGCAGGAACTGACACGAAATCCCTTGGTATTGGCTATGGAGGAATTGTAGTAGACTCCGGAGAAGGCAGTGTCGCCAAAAGCAAAGCCCGGCCCCAGTGCCTCTATGTGATGCAGTTCACGGGGGCTCACCGAACCGTTGGGAAAGACAATGACCGCATTGAATCCGGAAGCCGGTTTGTGGTTCAGCCAAACCTTTATCCCATGACCGGAAGTGCCTGATCCGGTCACACCGTCCATACGGAAATACCCGTTCATCACCTGACATCTGCCCATGATCACCGTCTGGTCTGCCGCATAAGAAGCGTCCCAACCCATATCGCTTTCGTTGTCCACGGCATTCGCTTTCTTGATTGTCAGCCAACTGTTACCTGATTCGGCGCAGCTGATTGATACATATTCATTATATTGGCCGCTTGCCACATAATACATATTCGTCCTTGACCAGGAGACGGAGCTGAAGTTGGTGTAGGCGTTGGCCCAAGAAGTTCCGTTATTGGCGCCGTCGGCGGCCCCTGCCCTGATATAGCGGTTAGCGCCCTCGGTCTGGTGCAGCAGGCCGAGCAGCAGAACCGCTGCCATGATCACTCGTGATCGCATGATATCCTTTCACCGAACGTCACGCGCACCGGTTGCGAACCCGCCAGGGTGAGCAATACGGTGCCGCGTGTGGTTCGATAGTATTCTCGATGAACCACATCATTTCCACCCCGCCGGGATCGTGGCGTAGTCAGTCAGGTTGCTGCAATTCTTGAAACAGTTTGTCCCAATCGGAGTAGGAGTCAATTGCCATAGTTTCAAGGCGCTTCTGGGTTTGTGTGGGGATGTTTCATTGATCAGAATTGAGGTTCCGTG
>JBAXWO010000440.1:0-2993 GCA_037128375.1 bacterium | reverse complement strand
GTACGCGGAATAGGGGATGCCGTCCACCGGGTTCTCCATGCAGTAGAAGGCCGCATAGCCGGTGGGGAAGGTCGCCGGGATCTCGCCGTCGTCCGCCGGTTCCGAGCCGCGTGACCAGAGCCGCCCATTCTTCTTGCCGGTGGGAATCGCGTTGGAACTGGTCACCTGGAACGGCCGGGTATCCTGCTTGCCGTCGGTATACGTGTAGAACCCGAACATTTCGCGACCACCCGAGCCCAGATAGAACGGCCCCTTGGGGATGTACATCATCCGGATGGCAAAGGCGCGCATCTCGACTTTGGTATCACGGGTGATTCCCTGGCAGGTCGACAAGTCCCAGACCGCCGTGACGTCGCTAGCCGCCAGCGTGAGTCCCGGGTGCTGATCGGCCAGACGAAGAAACAGACCTGAACCTGTCAAGCCGTCCTCGTCCCTCGGCACCATCAAGTCCACCGGCGCGTTTCCATTCGTGCAGCCGTAGCCGGTCGGATTCATGACCTTGTCTGCGGCAAGCCGGACATGCTGCCACTCGTTGGTCCCTTCGGCACGAACTTTGAAAAATATCCAGACGGCGTTGTGGGTGAGATCCTGGCGGAAGGCGTTAAAGGAGATGCCAAATTTAAGCGTCGCGGTCTTTTCGTCGCGGGGGAGGATCACCCCGTTCCAAAACCCCACGCCATGGTTGTTCATGTCGTGGATGACCTGCGCCTGGAACGTGCCGGATTTGTTTGGCAGCGCCGGCGCGGCAGGCTTCTCGATCGCCAGTTCCTGTTTGTCCGGAGCCTCGTCCTCGGCGGCGGCCGGCTTGGAAGTGGCTGCGGTTTGCGCGTAGGCAACATCCGCCCCCAGCAGCAAGGCACCACACAGCATCGCCAGGCGCGCGCCACCGCGCGCCTGCCAGATGCTGTTGTGTGGTTGCCTGTTCATTGGCGTTCCCGCATGTTCGCGTTTCACTTTCCGCTCTTCACCGCTGGTTCCGTCTTCTCGTCGCGAGCCGTGTTCCATTCTGCCTCAATGGGTGCAGTGCGCACGCAGCGCCAACCGAAGGCGGCCCGGCGTTCCGGGTCCACGTCGCACATGCCCCGATTGGAGGTTCGGAAGGTATCCGGCACGCCCCAGCCGCCACGCGTCATGACGCCCACAGCATCCGGTGCCGGCCAGTCGTCGGGCAAGGTCAGCGTCCCTGCGCCATGCGTGCCCTTAAACGTGCGGCTGGCATCCCCGAGTACCGTCAGCACGCGCATTTGCGGCTGGTTGTTATAGATCCCGCCGCCGAAGTTGATCCCCCAATAGGAATAGCCAGCCTCGTCGGGCATTGGCTCGCGGAAGCCGCGCATCGCCTTCTCGAACTCCAGTTCCGTCATAGGACGCAACCCCGCCCAAGCCGTGTAGAGCGCCGCATCCAGGTACGACAGATTCCAGATGCCTGCGCCCTTTCGGAACCCGTTTTGCACGAAGACATAGTTGGGTGCCTCCCCGATGCGGGAGACCATCCCTTTGTAATCCTTGGTCCCGGCCGGGTCATCCACGAAGCGCTTCTCCTGATCCTCCGGGGAGAGTGCGTTCAAGTAGGCCGCGTATTCACCATGTTCCAGCGGTGCGGTCGCACAGTAGAAGGGCGCATAGCCGTTGGGGTAGGTCGCTGGAATTTCGCCTTCCTTCGGTTCTCCGCCCCGCGCCCAGAGCCGCCCCGCCTGCTTCCCGGTGGGGATGGCACCCGCGCTGGTCACCTTGAACGGCAGGGTGTCCTGCTTGCCATCCGTGTACTGGTAGAATCCAAAGCGCTCGCGACCACCGGATCCCAAGTAGTACGGCCCCTTGGCGATATACATCATGCGGATGGCGAAGACCCGGATCTCGACCTTCGTATCCTGGGTGATCCCCTTGTTGGTTGAGAAGTCCCAGAGGGCCGTGATGCCCTTGGCCTTCAGCGTAGTCTCCGGATTTTGATCGGCCAGACGGAGGAACAGCCCCGTGAACCCATCCGCGCCGCCCGGCACCATCAGGTCAATCGGCGGTGTGGCTTCCTCACAGCCGTACCCCGTGGGATTCATGACCTTGTCCGCGACCAGTCGCACCGGCTGCCACTCGCTGGAACCCTCGGCGCGCACCTTGAAGAAGACCCAGACGGCGGTGTGACTCAGGTCGTTGCGAAAGGTGTCGAAGGTGGCATCGAACTTCAAGGTCGCGCGTGTGTCATCGCGCGGCACAACGGTTCCGTTTGTAAACCAGATCCAGCGCCTTAGCGTCACCAGAACAGGTGTTTCCTGGGCATCGAGAATCTTTTGCGCCTGGAAGGGCGCCGCCGTTTTCGGCGCGGGAGGCGCCTCCACTTTCTCGATCACCACTTCATTCTTTTCCGTCGGCTCCTTCTCGTCGGCTGACGATTTGGAATTCGCCGCTTCTTCCGCGCACACCACGCCGACACCCAGCAGAACGGCGGCCAGCGCCAGCCATCTGCCCTTCTTCGTTTTTTGGATCATTGCTGCTCTCCCTTAATCGTCAGACCCGACAGGCCAGTGATACCTCACGGCGCCGTGCGTACGGCCCGGAACCCGTTGCGGGCGCCCCGGCTCCCGTTTGCGTATGCAGCGGAATAGCGATCCGATGCGCCCATGTGGGCAGGCGCAAGACCTGCTGCGCCGCCACGGAACCCCGCGCCATTGCCACTCTTGTCCGGCCAATCGGCCGGCAGGACGGGCGTGCCCGCCCCGTGCGTGCCGCGGAACTGGCGCCCTTTGTCGGCCGGGTAGCCCGTGCTGTTGTCGATCGTCACCACGCGGTCCCACAGGCCGCCGCTCAGGTTCAGGATTCCCCAGTAAGACGCGCCGGTCTGTTCGCGGCTGACGCCGCTGTTGGGTGCCAGGTTGGCGACGAGATTGGATACGGCGGCTGCGGCGCTGGACGCGGCAAGCTTGTTGGTGGTCCCCCAGGCGTATTCATTGGCCACAGGGGCGACGGGACCGCGGCAGGCTTTCTCAAATTCCAGTTCC
>JBAXWO010000044.1:0-10944 GCA_037128375.1 bacterium | reverse complement strand
CGTTGTGTCTTCCACGGTAACCAAAATCTGCGCCTGCGCCGTGACTGCGACCAGCATGAAACCGCTGATCAACGCCAGTTGCACCAAGCCACGCACCTGCCATTTGCAATTCTTCGTTCGCTTTCTCATTACAGTGCTCCTTTTCTGTTTGTTGGACTGTGACTTGCTCCATGCCTTATGCGGGTTCATGGCGCCGTTCGCACGCCGTGCCAGGCGCCGTTCGGATACCGTTTGTCATCTGCCAACGCCGCCCGCATGCGATCCGATGTGTATAAGCGCGCCGGCTCCGTGTCCGGCCCGCCGCCGCGAATCCCGGTACCGACAGCATCTGCCAGAGGCCAGTCGGCCGGCAGGATCGTCGTGCCGAGGCCATGCGTACCTGCGAAGTTGCGGCCCACCACATCAGCAACAGAAACCACCCGAGCAACAGAAGCCGCCCGCTTTTCCGCAAGATATCCCCAGAAGGATTGGCCGGTCTCGTACGGCACCGGCTCGCGAAATCCTCGCACAGCCTTCTCGTATTCTAGTTCTGTCATGGGTCGCAATCCGGCCCAGGCTGTCCATCGCGCCCCTTCAGCCCAGGACAACTCATGCCCTGTGGAAGCCTGCCATGCCTTGTCCGGGCCGCGAGTTTTCTCGCCCGACTCGGGCAGCATGCTCAGAAAGTCGGCGTACTCCTCATACGTCGGCATATCGCTCAGATAGAAAGCCGCGTAGCCGTTTGGAAAAGATGCAGGGATCGTGCCGCCGTCTTCCGGTGCGGCGCCCCGCGCCCAGAGCCGGCCGTCCTGCTGTCCGGTGGGAATCGCGCCGGCGCCAGTCACCCGGTACGGCCGGTTGTTCTGCGTGCCGTCGGTGTATTGGTAGAACCCGTATGCTTCCGTTCCGCCCGATCCCAGGAAGAACGCCCCTTCGGCCACATAAGTCATGTGAATTCCAAAGCCTTTGATTTCCACTGCAGCGCCTTTGGCGATGCCGGTGCTGGCGGAGACGTTCCAGACCGCCGTGACGTTGCTTGCCGTCAGGTCGCCGACGCCAGGGTCGGCGCGCCGCACCAGCATGCCGGTAAATCCGTCAACGCCGGCCGGCACGAGGAACTCCAACTGGGGCGCCGCCTGCGCCGTGATCGGCGCGGCAGGCAGGTTGCCTCCCTTCTGTCCGTACCCGGTCGGGTTGAGTACCCGGTCTGCCGCCAGTCGGACGTGCTGCCATTCCTTCGCGCCCTCGGGCCGCACTTTGAAGAACACCCAAGCCGCGTCGTGATTGACCTCATGCCGCCAGGAGTCATTCCAGGAGATATCGAACCGGACGGTCATGGTTTGTTCATCCCGTGGGATGAGTGTCTCGTTTGCAATCCGAATCCTTTGCGAGTAGGTCACGCCGGTGTCCGAACGCGCGTGTTGCGACACGATTGTCGTTGAGGCAGGCTCTTCGATCTTCTGTTCCACGTTTGTCGCCGGTGGAGCCGGCGTCAGAAGCGCTCGTGTGGCCAGGGCGCCGGTTGCGATAACCACCGTGCTGACGATACCGATGATGGCAGCGGTTTTGAGCTGGGTTATGAGTATCATTTGTAAGGCGCCCTTGGTCAAAGCGGCGACGTTGGCGGAGACTACGCCCGCGCCCACACCGGCCGCCAGTTTGCCTGTCGCGGCCAGGCCGGCGGCCTTGACCGTGGCGGAAACGAACGTTGCCGGTAGAACTGCGGCGCCGGCTTCCGTGGAGAGCAGGGCTGTCAACACGCCGACCGACCCCACCGTCACCCCGCGCCGGAGCAGCTTCTTGCGAAGCATCTCGCGGCCACGCACCAGCCGGGCGCTGGCGGCGCTGAGTTTCAAACCCAACGCGCCGGCCGTCTGTTCCAATGACCGTTCTTCGAGGTGGAACAGTACCAGCGCCTGCCGGTAGCGCTCCGGCAATTGATCGAAGGCTTCATCCAACTCGGCGCGTAGCGCGTGGCGGGCCGCTTCGGATGTCTCAACAGTTGGGGTCTCTCTATCCATGGCTGTCCGTTCCTCCCGAAGCCGCCGGCGCTGCCGTGACGAGCGAACATCCCGCGCCAGGCACAAGGCCACCCGGTGCAGCCAGCCGCCGATGGACGGGTCCTTGCGCAATGACACCGCCTTGCGCGCCAGCGTCAGAAATACCGCTTGCGTCACGTCCTGAGCCTCGTGAAAATCCCCGAGTACCCGCAGGCAGACCGCATGTACCATCGGGCTGTGGCGTTCGACCAAAGCGACAAAAGCCCCCTCATTGGCGCTGCAGGCAAACTCGGCCAGCAGTTCGCCATCGTTTCGTTCCTGGGTTTCCGCCATGAGGCAATCTCCTCGTTCCACTATACATCCCGGCGCGAGGGAACGCGATTCCACAAGAAAGATTTGGGGCGATTCAAGAGCAAGCCTGTGGAGATTGGGCCTTACCAGGGAGCCCTTGCGGAGCGGGAACGCTTTGTTGAGCTACAGCGTCTACAGCAACCTGCGCCGCGAGCGACAGGGTCCGCTGGTGGGGCGCCACAAGGCCAAGCCGGTCGAAGGCGACAGCTACCATCTGGTCCTGTCGCGGTACGCACACCTGAATCCCGTGCGGACGACGGCGGCCGTGGGGCACAGCTTCAGCGGCTGCAGTCCCGTCTGGATGCCGATGGCTGCCTGCGCGTCCACTTGGCCGAGATCGAGCAGACCCTCTCCGGGGATAAAACTCGCTACCTATTATCTATAGGACCGTCCCCGGCTTGCTCTTGAACCATCCCTGCCTGAACACTCCGGCGCCATTGCAAAGGTGCGGATGCGCTTTCCAGCGTCAAACGTTCACGGCCTGGGTTGTCCCGCCTGCGACGAACGACGAGTCAAGCACCAGCTTCCGCGGCGGCGCGTCGGGGTGGGCCTTCCGCCAGTAGAGCAGCCGCGCTGCCTCGGCGCCCAGTTCTTCCAGGGGCATGGCGATGGTGGTCAGGGCCGGGCCGTCGTAGCCGGCGGGCCGGACATTGTCGAAGCCGACCACGCTGATGTCCTCGGGCACCCGCACGCCGCGCTCGCGCAGGCGCCGGATCACCACCGCCGCAAAAAAGTCGCTGTAGACCATCAGGGCCGTGACTCCGTTCGGGCCGGGCTCGCCGGGTCGCGCCGCTTCGAGGAGCCGATCGGTGAACCCGCAGAAATCGACGGGACCGCCCTGAGGCATCGTGAACGCACATTCGTCCGGCGCCGAACCGCCGACCGAGTGCAGGCTGGCGCGCAGCCCGTAAAGACGCTTGATGGACATGTTGCTCATGAATCCGATATAGGCCACGCGCCGGTGTCCGAGCGCGGCCAGATGCGCGCCGAGTTTCATGCCGGCGTCGAAGTCGTCGACCGTGACCATGTCCGCCCCCTCGGGTCCGGAGAAGATGAATACCGCCGGCACCGGCGCCGGGTACGGCGGAGGCTGGGCGAACTCATTGCCCAGCGACATCACCACCCCGTCCACCTCCCGGCGGGCGACCACCAGCGGCCAGGTATCGGACCCTGCCCCTTGCGGCTGGAAGTTGGCCAATTCTGCGCCGCACGCTGTTGCGCCTCGCTGCAGGCCGGCCAACAGGCGATGGTTGAATCCCTGCGCCGAGTCCTCACACCCGGTGTGGATGCGCGATGCGAGGACGTTGAGTAGATGCGGCGTCTCCTGCGCCCGTACCGGCGGCAGCGGATAATCGTGCTTGCGCGCCAGCGCCAGGATCTTGTTCCGGGTCTTCTCGCCCACGGCGTCGCGCCCCTTCAACGCACGAAACACCGTCACGTGCGACACCCCAGCCAGTTGCGCCAGTCTTCGAGTTGAGATACTCACCTGCTTTTACCTCTCATGTGCGCACGAGTGTTACGTAACGCTTTCTGATTTGCAAGCACTTCTTGTATTTACCTCTCTCCTGTGAAATGGTAGCGATGAAATGAAGTGAAGTGAACAAGTGACGCACTAGTTGCGCTTGCCGGATGGATCTCGACAGGAGCGGGCGTGCGAGCGAAGCTCTGTCGTCTGCATACAGTCGAAAGCACTGCACAGGCGATCTGTGTACTACGGTGGGCATATCGGCGGCGATGCTGCGTGTGGCGGCGCCGTCTGAACAGGTTGGGAATACGATCGTTACGTGACGTCTTCTTGGAATATTATGCGATGGCACACTATTTGCGTTCTAGAATCGGTTGAATGGAGGGTGTCAAGTCTCGGTGTGACGGCAGTACACATTACAGACTCGTATTCCTTCTGACACCTGAAACCTGTTGTCTGGCTCCCGTAAAGGAGTCGCAGAAACCTCGTTGAAAAATGGATGATGCCTGATGAAAGGAGTCGATCATGAGTCGGTTTCGTAATGTACACTCATTTGCTTGCGCGCGGGCTGTCGCGATCGCCTGCGGGCTGATGCTGGGCGCGGGCACGGCGAGCGCGCAGGACGCGAAGGTCAAGGAAACAAAGGCTGCGGAAGAGAATGGCAAAGCGGCGCAGGTCGAGGAGAAGGGGGTGGAGGAGTCCGCGACCAACACCGTGGTCGTGGCGCCGGCTGTGCGGGTGGAGGGGTTGCGGATCAAGAATGTGTCGGTGGCGCCCCGCGACGAGAAGACCGCGACGGTGAAGTTTGACATCGTCTGGCAGAACTCCTGGCGCCACGGGGTCTTTCATGACGCGGCCTGGGTGTTCTTCAAGGTGCGGGCCAACGAAGCCTCCGCCTGGCAGCATGTTAGGCTGGCGGCCGACAAAGTACTGAACCCAGCGGGTTACGGCCAGAAGAAGGATGGCACGCCGCTGGAATTCGTAGTTCCTGATGGCAAGGATGGCTTCACCGGCATGTTTGTGCGGCGCGCGCAAGACGGCATCGGCTTGGTCGAAACGCGCGAGGTAACGGCCGTGGTGGAGTGGGGAACGAGCGTTCAACCTGCAACACCTGAAACCCGAAACCTGAAACCTGAGATCCGGGCATTTGGCGTGGAGATGGTCTACATCCCCGAAGGGCCGTTCTACGTGGGCAGGGGCTCGGAGGAGCCTTTCCCGTTTGAGTTTAGAGGCGGGGGCGGCATGGAGCAGAACTGGTTGTACCGATACAACCGTAAGGACGGCCAGGATTTCACAACGCGGTTTCAGTACTCCGCTGAACCTGTCTCTGACTCATGGATAACGATTTCCCCGCCTCAGCGGTTCCCTGCGTATCTCGTGACCGGCGCCGGCCCGATTCCGACCGGGAAGCAGGAAGGCAGTCTCTGGGCGATTGGTATGAAGCCTGCCGACAAGGGGACGATTCCGGCCGCGTTCCCCAACGGCTATGCGGCCTTCTATTGCATGAAGTTCCCGTGGATAACGCAGGGGCAATATGCCGATTTTCTGAACACGCTGACGGTCGCGCAGGCCAAGATCCACTATTGGCCACACGGGCATGGCGACGCGCTCGAGGGAGCCGGCGCCGCGGTCGTCCGCGCCGGGAAGTCGCCGAAGTACACCTATTCAGCCACAGACCCGGATGGGAAGTGTCCCTGGTTGTCCTGGGCAGACGGAACGGCCTACGCGGCCTGGGCGGGCTTGCGGCCCATGACGGAACTGGAATACGAAAAAGCCATTCGTGGGCCGGAGTTGGCGGGCCCGAACCAGACGACCCCGTCCTATTGGGGTGTGGACTGGGTGCAAACTTTGGAACTCATTGAGCGCGCGGTATCCATTGGCGACGCCACGGGGCGCGCGTTCGCCGGGACGCACGGACGCGGCACGCCCGACTTGCCCGCGGACTGGCCGTCCTCCTTGTTTGAAGGCGTGATCATCCGCGGCGACCCGATCCCTAAAACGGTTGTCTACGCGGCGGGCGGTACATGGCTTCCCGTCCACCTGCTCATTGCAGGCCGCGTGGGTCCGCTCTACGCGCGTTCGGACCGGTCGAACAAAGACCCATACGCCGGCTGGCGTGGCGCACGTTCTGCCCCCGCGCCAACTGGAACCACGCTGGAAGGCAAGGAGCCCGGCGATACAACCATGACGCCGTTCATCAAGCGGTCGGCGGACGAGACCGTTCCACTCGCCCGCATGAAGAAACCCATGCAGGCGGATGGCGTGCTGGACGAGTGGGACAAGCCCCTGTTGACCCTGAACGAGCCTTCGACGATCTATCCGGTTCACTTACGCAGCTACTCGCTCTTTTGTTCCGACCCCTGGCGCGGTCCCGAGGACATGAGCGTCAAGGCATACCTGGGCCGGGACAGCGAGGACCTGTGCGTTGCGGCTGAGGTGACGGACGACGTGCACTGCAACACGAACACCGCCGACAGCGTCTGGGATGGCGACGCCATGAATGTTGGATTGATCAATACGAATGGGATGCAGACGAGCCTTTGGCTGGCGCTGACGACCAACGGCGTCGTTTTTCTCCCGTTGGAGGGAAGCAAAGACTTGTCGAAGACCGCCAAGTACGCTGTGGTACGGGATGAAGCCGCCAAGGTTACCCGTTATGAACTGCGTCTGCCGCTGGCCGAACTCGGCCTGGCGCCCGGGGGGAAGTGCTGCTACTACTTTATGTTTATGGATAACGACGGCAAGGGGTTGCGCTATCGGTTCCAGTGGGCACCGGTCATAACGAAACCCTTTAATGCCAATTATTATTCGAAGTTCGTGATGGAGGAGTGAGGGTGAATGGTTGACCCAACGTTACTGCTCAGGTAGTCAGCATTCAGGAGTCAGAATATAGCCAATATCATTTGCAAGAGAGAAGTCGGAATGTGGAAAGGGCGTTGCGCGCGAAAGGGTTCTGATTCTGGATTCTGAATTCTGACTCCTGACTACTACTAACGACACTACAAATAAGGAGGCGGTTATGAATTGGTTGCACAACGGAAAAGCTTTTGCTTGCGCGAACGCGGTGGTCGCCATCTGCGCTCTGTGGCTGGTCGCAGTCACGGCGCAGGCGCAGATTTTGGTTACCGTGGAAGACACAACGCATAGGGTGAAAGAACCACCTGGGGCGCTTGGAAAAATCACGAACGTCAGGATCGTGCCAGGCGACGACCAACACGCCACGATCCGGTTCGACGCCGACTGGATCGGTTCCTGGCGGAACGATCTCAACCACGATGCGGCCTGGATATTCTTCAAGGTGCGGCCTGAGGGCGCGAAGGAATGGCAACACATCCGCCTGGCGGCGGACCGGGAGTTGAATCCAAAGGGCTACGCCAGCGAAGGCAACCGGAAAATGGACTTCCTGGTGCCGACAGGCGAGGACGGCTACACCGGCATGTTCGTCCGGCAGGCCGGCCAGAGTTCCCCCTGTTCGATCGTGCTGACCAATGTCACGGCGGTCTGGGATCTTTCCAAAAGTACGGGCATTGGCCGGGACACGAAGGTTCAGATCATCGCGGTGTGTCTCAAGATGGTCTACATCGCCGAAGGACCGTTCTATCTGGGCTCAGGCGGAACGGAGCCGGCCGGGTGGTACCAGTACCCCGAGCCCAAGAAGGAGCGCGCCGCAACGTACGGGAGTACCAACGGCAATGCGGCGATCGTTGTGCATGAAGGCGTGAACGATTCAGCGGAGTTTCCGGCGTACCTGGTGAAAAATGCGGGTCCGATTCCGACCGGCAAGAAGCCCGGCCTGCTCTGGGCCCGGGGCGCGGAACCGGAGGAAGGCGAAATCCCGGCTACCTTCCCCAATGGCTATCGGGCCTTTTATGTCATGAAGGATCCGATCAATCCGAGCGACTATGTCACCTTCCTGAACACGGTGCCTGCCAAGGTGGCGGATGCGCTCTATGATAAGGAGGGCGGATACTTTACCGGCACCTATTATAAGTTTGAAGAAGGCAAAACTAACCCCAAAGTCGTCTCTCGCGAAGGGACCGGTCCGGACTATACCTACGTGCAGACCCAGTCCACGCACGGCATGGTGACGCGGGGATGGACGGCCGGGATGCGTTGGTTGAGCTGGGAGCGTGGCGCGTCCTTCGCGGCCTGGGCGGGTTTACGGCCGTTCACGGAACTGGAGTTCGAGAAATATATGCGCGGTCCGCGCCAGCCGGTGCCGGACGAGGCGCATCACAGTTTCTGGGGCCTTCAAACGCGCTTGAGGCGCATTTCTTGGCCGCGTGAGCGACCGGTGTCGGCTGCCAAGACGGATGGGTGGGATCCGAAAACATTCATGGGCACACACGGACTTGGCACCGCCGTTTTGCCGGATGATTGGCCGAAGAAGGATGCGGTTGGCGTCGGTTTTCGGGGCGGTTGGAACCTGTTTATGTTATTCGATCACCTGGGCGATCCGGCTTTCTATCGCACGTCGGCCCGCGGGAAGATGACGTTTTTCGATCCGGATCCTTTGGTCACCTACAGTTTTCGCGGCGCGCGCACCGCGCCGGTCGATGCGGCGCAATTCTCGGAGGAGGAGTAGCCGTGAGACCGATGAAGAATCCGATTAAGTTGCGGGCCTTGGCAAAGAAGAAAGGTACACCATGAACCACCAACGAATGCTGAATTCCATACGGGCCATTGCGGTTGCTTGCGGTTTACTGCTGTCAGGCGCAGCGCGCGTTCTGGCGGAAGAACCCTCGACATGGCTCGGGGTGAACGATCCGTCGGCGCGGTTTCACGGCGCGCCGACGTACGACCTGATGGTGACGAACGTCAGTTGGCAGGTCGTCAACGCCGACTACACCGAGGTGACCTTCGACCTATCGTGGTCCGGCTCCTGGCGGGCAAAGTGGACGGAACCAGCGGAAACGAGTATCACCCATAAGCCGATAGAGGTCGAGAACTGGGATGCGGCCTGGGTGTTCGTGAAGTTCCTGCCCGAAAAGGACTCCAAGCAGAGCATCGAGCGCAACCACTGGCAACACGCGACACTCGCGACGGACCCGTCCTTGCATGTGATGCCCGCTGGCGCGACGAATGCCATCCGCTTGTCCGAGGATGGCAGCCGGGGGATAGGGGTGTTTATCTTCCGGGATGCGATCGGACACGGCGCCAACAACTTCAAGGGCGTCAAACTGCGCTGGCAGCATGGGGCCGATAAGGTGGATCCGACCAAGGCGGCCGTGAAAGTGCATCCGATCGCGATGGTCTATGTGCCCGAGGGTCCGTGCAAGGTGGGCTCCGGGCTTCGGACCGGCATCAACCGCTTCAACGACGGTCCCGATATGCCCCACAACCGGCACGACTGGGATGCGTACATGATGCTGCCCGATGGTTCTAAGTTAACGCAAGGATGGGGTAGTCTGACCGAAGGTTCCTGGCGGGGCGGCCCCTCGATTCCTTTTTTGGTGGACGCGGAGTGGAGCGGACCGGTTCAGGAAGGGACCCGGGCCCGGCGCATCGGGGTTTTACCGGGCCAGCTCTGGGCCACGCACACGCATGCCGAGAAGTTTTATGATTTAATCCCGAAGTTTTCTTCCGGCACCACCCTGAACGACGACTATCCGACCGGTTATGCCGCCGTCTACTGCATGAAGTATGACATCACGCAGGGGCAGTACACGGACTTCCTCAACTCGTTGCCGCCGGACGTGGCGGCCGGCCGGGCCTTTTGCGCCAAGCCGGAGACCAAGGTCATTGCTAATAGGTACGGGGCGAGGCTTGCTATAGAGCCCGAAGTCAGGGCGGGTGACTGGGTCCCTGATCGCAGGCACATAAACGAGATCAAGGTTGATCGCGGGCCCGAATACACTTCTTATACGATCATGGAGATCGGCGGTCTGACCATTACGTCGCCGACCGAGACTGATAAGTCTACCTTGAAGGTCCCGACAATATCTAGCAATCAGGAAGGTGTCCAGAAGCGGGACATTCTGGCCGGTGATGAGCCGAAGGACGAGTTAATGGATGCGTTCGTGAAGGACATAACGACGAGCGACAAGGAAAAGGCCGAGGCCAAAATCACGCGGCCGCCGGTCTTTGCGGTAAGATGTCCGTTTCGCAGGGGCGCCGTTGCCGGGGATGACGCGCTGGCGTTCGCCGTTTGGTCTGGGCTGCGGCAGATGACGCAACTGGAGGAGTCCAAACTGGTGTTGGGGCCGCGTGAGTCATCGGCATCCAGCGTGGCGCCTGTTGATGTTGCACCGAAGATCGATCTCAATACGGTTGCTTTTCTGGACATCGGGCTGCCGACGGAACGGTATGCGAACGGGGAAAAGAACTATTATCCGATTGAGTATCTACTCACCCGGGTCGGCATCCGCGCCACCGCCGATAGTGACCAGGCCGCAGCCGGGGCCACCTACTGGGGCATTTCGGAACTGGGCAACGAAGAGGTCGGTTCTTTGAATGTCACGCTGCAATCTTTGCGCGTTTCGGCACTGGGAAAAGAAGCCACCGTGATGCCGCAAAGCCGTGATTTTCATTCGCATGGTGACGGCCATATGCCGGCCGGCAAGCCCGGCGCCTCAATCGAACGAAAGAAAGAGCCTTTCACGGAGAGGCCCGCGGACTGGCCAAACTTGTGGACTTATACTGGTTACCGCGTTGCAGGCAATAGCATGCGGCTGGTGGCTTCCGCCCCCACGCCGAAACTCCGGCGTGACGCATCCGCGACGAATCGAATGGTTGCGGCAAAGGCGGCCACTCCCAAGCCGCCTGCGTCCAGTCCGGAAGATACGACACGCGCCGACACGATCCAGGTCACCAACATCAAATGGGAGGCCGGCACAAAAGAATACAGCACGGTGACGTTCGACCTTTCCTGGAACAACTCCTGGCGGGCGAAATGGACGGAGCCCGCGGAGAAGAATGTGACCGGCAAACCCCTCCAGGTCGAGAGTTGGGATACGGCCTGGGTGTTCGTGAAGTTCCGGCCATTCGGGGAGCGCGTCTTTTCGCACGCGTCACTCGACCTGGATGCCGCGCGCCATCAGAAGCCTGCCGGCGCGGCGTTGGATGTTGTCGCCAGCGACGACGGACTCAAGGGGCTCGGCGTGTTCATCTACCGCGATGCGATCGGAAATGGCGCCAACCATTTCAAGG
>JBAXWO010000439.1:0-2997 GCA_037128375.1 bacterium | reverse complement strand
ACCGCAGCAGACCGAGCAAGCCGAGAATCCCTAAGATCCCCAGAAACCCATACAGAATTCCAGCCCCGGAGGCAGCCGTGGAAACAAACGACAGGTTGGACTTAAACACGGTGAACCCGTTCGAAAAGAAAAAGGAAATCGCATAAAAGAGGCTGCCTGTCAACCCACCATGACCGGATGCATTAAAAAGAAATTGCTGTTCTGGTCCCGCGTTCCAATGAACGCCCGCACCTCCCCGGCATTTGACCAGAAACACGAACACCGGAAGCACCAGAATGCCATACAAGACCCCGCCGAGCAGGATGTTTCTGCGATGACTCGGCTTGCCCTCTCCGTCGCAGAGCACCGAGAAGAACATAGACAGGTAGAAAGCCGGAACCAAGAATATCAATTGGTATTGAGCGATCACGCATAGAAAGTAGAAAAATCCGAGGCTGAGCATGGAAAAAAGGGAGTAATAACGATAACGGATTATTCTTACGAAAGAAACAAGCATGCCCAACAAGAAAAACACGCCAATAGCAAAACTCGACATCTGATTTGCATAGATGATGCTCTCCCACGAGAAGACCATCAGTCCGAGCCCGAGCAGCATCTTGGGGAATTGATCTGGTTGTCCCGGCTGCGCAAAGAACAAAATGAGCCCGCCAAACGCGAGCACGGAAAACAGGAAAGAAGGGAATCGGCCCCAGAACAGCATGGATCGATAATCTTGTGTTGGATGAACAAGTAAGGCCGTTATGAAATACTGGAGAGGTGCATAAGTCCACAACAAGGGGACGGACATCGCGCAGACCAAGTAATCGCTCTGGAGGGGGATGGACATCGCACGGACAAGGAAATCGCTCTGGCTCGAGCCGGCAAGTATCCGAGCCATCACAACTTTGCGGTGCGCGACATCGCATCCGGACCCGTCTTTAATCGTTTTCGCAACACCATGGTCATCAATCTGGCTAAAGTGAGTGCCCAGCGCAGAAAACCGGAGGGCGGTGCCGATCAGAACCAATAGCGCGATGAGCACGACTCTTGCCATCGCGTCGAACTTATTCGGAATGGCCGTTTTCATGAGAAGCTCCACCGGTGGATTGGTTCTTGGGGCGTGCTTCATGCACTGGTCACGCTGCCCAGGTTAGCACGCAACAAAACTTACTTTTGGAGCCCCCCCCACCTACACAAACCAGCCTGTATGCCAGATGCGCAGACACGGGCGGACCACCAGACAAAAAACTTATATTAAATGCCATAATTATGTGTTTGTGTCCAGTATCACTTCGGACATGTATTCGAAATTGCCGAACCCGCGCATTTTCGCTACTCTGCCCCATGTGTACCGCTCCTCCTTAAGGCGCGGGCGCTGAGTTAATGACAACTGTCACCCCCATGCTACCCTGCGTATCCGTCGTGATGCCCGTCTACAACGAGGCCGGCACGGTCGCGCACATCATTGAGCGCGTGCTCGCCCAGGGGTGCGTGCGCGAACTGATCACGGTGGATGACTGCTCCCGCGATGCCAGTTGGGCGCGCCTGAAAGAACTGGCTGCTGCCGACCCGCGCATCCGTGTGGCCCACCACGAGATCAACCAGGGGAAGGGCGCCGCCCTGCGCACCGGCTTTGCCCTGGCCACCGGCGACATCGTCCTGGTGCAGGATGCCGACCTGGAGTACGACCCAAATGAATACCCCAAGCTGATCGCCCCCATTCTGGCCAACCGGGCGGATGTCGTCTTTGGCTCCCGCTTCCTGGGAGGCGGCGAGCACCGCGTACTCTACTTCTGGCACTCTGTCGGCAACCACTTCCTGACCACCATCTCGAACATGTTTACCAACATCAACGTGACGGATATGGAGACCTGCTATAAGGTCTTCCGCCGCGACGTGCTCCAGCGCATCTCCATCCAGGAGAACCGCTTCGGCTTCGAGCCGGAAATCACGGCCAAGGTGGCCCGCCTGCGTGTCCGCCTCTACGAAGTCCCGATCTCCTACTACGGCCGCACCTACGAGGAAGGGAAGAAGATCGGCTGGAAGGATGGCATCCGTGCCCTCTGGTGCATCGTTAAGTATTGGGCCGTTAGGGATCAAAAACGCAAACAACCACCACCGGTCTAACATGAACAGACCCACACGCGGATACGGCGTTTTTGAAACATTTCTAGCAAAACAACGCTATCACAAAGCTAGAAGCCTGATCCCCCCGCTTTTAAGAAAAGGGGGCATCCTGGACATCGGCTGTGGCAGCATGCCATACCTCCTAACCCGCGAGACCTTCCGCGAGAAACACGCCCTCGACCAATTACCCCCCCCCTCAAAATGCCCACCTGACATTTCTTGGCACACGCACAATCTCAATCAGACGCCCCAGCTCCCCTTCGCAGACGGAAAATTTACGTGCATCACCATGCTTGCCGTGTTGGAACATCTGGAACCTGACATCATTGTGCCCGTACTGGCGGACTGTCGCCGTTGCCTTGCACCGGACGGTCAGGTTGTCATGACGACTCCTGCCGCCCATGCCGACAAATTATTGCATTTTCTAGCCGCGCTGCACATGGTCAGCCCAGAGGAGATCCATGAACATAAGATGGCCTTCACACCGGCCATACTTCGCGTGCATCTTGTGCAGGCCGGATTCCCAACCGGAAGAATCTGCGTCGGGCGGTTCGAGCTTGGACTTAACCTCTGGGCGGTAGCCACATGCTAAAAGCTACACCATTATGATTACCATCCTTGCCGTACCCCTTATGATCCTAGCTTGGCCGATTCTCTTCCGTCAAGACACGGGATGCATACGAAGCAGGGGCGTCTTGTTGTATGTCGCTTGTTTTGCGGCCATAGCCCTGACAACAGAAGGCCTCTCCCTGACAAAGAGTATTACACAGCCATTCATCATGGGCGCATGGGGGATTGGCCTTGCTTGTTATTACCTGACACAACGATCCCGCCAACCCCGCGCATGGCAGTCCTTCCGCGTATGGCCACCTTTCTCGCGAGCGGAAAAAT
>JBAXWO010000438.1:0-2999 GCA_037128375.1 bacterium | reverse complement strand
CATACCCCCACAAGCCTCGCCCTTACTCGGGCCCCTCGGCCGAGGAAGTTCTCAAGCTTCGCAAGGAACATCTCACGCCCTCCCTTTTCCACTACTACCGCAAGCCCTTGATGCTTGTGGAGGGGTCGATGCAGTACCTCTACGACGAAAAGGGCCGCCGCTACCTGGATGCCTTCGGTGGAATCGTCACCGTCTCCGTTGGTCACTGCCATCCGGAGGTCCTGGCCGCCGTTGATGAACAAAACCACCTGCTCCAACACGCCTCCACCATTTATCTTCACCCCGGCATCGCCCAGTACGGCAAGGAACTGGCCGACTGCATGCCCGGCGATCTGAAAGTTTGCTATTTCGTGAACTCAGGCTCTGAGGCCAATGAACTGGCCCTGCTCTTGGCCCGCGCCTACACGGGTAACTACGACGTCATCGCCCTGCGCAACTCCTACCATGGCGGCACTTCCAACACGATGGGCATCACATCCCACCACACCTGGAAATACAACGTCCCGCACTCCTTCGGGGTCCAGTTTGCCCGTGCCCCCTACCCTTACCGCGGCCCTTGGGCCGCCACCGATCCGAACGCGGGTAAAAACTATGCCGCGGATGTGGAGGAGCTAATCCGCTTCGGCTCACCGGGAAAAATCGCCGGCTTCATCGCCGAATCCATCCAAGGAGTGGGAGGGGCCGTGGTTTTTCCCGAAGGGTATCTAGCGGAGGCCTACAAACACGTCCGTGCGGCCGGCGGTGTCTGCATCGCCGACGAAGTGCAGGCAGGCTTTGGCCGCACCGGCAAGTCCTTCTGGGGATTTCAAAACCAAGGGGTCCAACCGGATATCGTGGTCATGGCCAAGAGCATCGGAAACGGCGCCCCCTTGGCGGCCGTGGTCACCACCCACAAGATCGCCGAAACGCTCGCCCAACGGATTCACTTTAACACCTACGGAGGAAATCCCGTCTCCGTCGCCCAAGGTCGCGCCACCCTGAAAATCATCCGCCGGGACAATCTGCAGCAACGTTGTGCCGTGCTGGGCGAACGCCTGCTGACCGGGCTCCGCAAACTTCAGGAAAAACACGAGGCCATCGGGGAAGTCCGAGGCATGGGCCTCATGATCGGCGTGGAGGCGGTGAAGGACCGCAAAAGCAAGGAACCCGACCGTGATTTCATCGCCGAAGTTCTGGAACACGCCCGGGAACGGAGTCTGATCATCGGCAAGGGCGGACTTTTTGGGAACGTCCTCCGGATCAAACCGCCCATGTGCATCACCGAAGCCGATGTCGACTTCATGCTGGCCGTACTGGACGAATCCTTCGCCGCGGCAAAAGATTAGCTTTTGCTGGAACCTGGACTGGGCAGATCCAAAAGTCCGGCGGTCACCCCGTCCGGGATAACCCGGGTCGCCCGCAACGGACGTTCGCGCCGAACCGCCTCGCGGAACTTCTTCCCCGCCGTCATGCCCCGTGGGTCGCTTCCCGGGCGAGAAACTTTCCCCTACCCATCTTCCCGGTGAATTTCCCTCCCTGGAAAGCCACCTCGCCCCGCACGGTTACCACTTCGGGTTTGCCGACGGTTTTCCAGCCTTCGAAGGCACTGTAGTCGATGTTCATGTGGTGGGTTTTGGCGGAAATCGTTCCGGGAGCATCCGGATGCCACACCACCAGATCCGCATCCGCGCCCACGGACACCGTTCCTTTCCGGGGATGCAAACCAAAGAGACGGGCCGCCCCGGTGCTGGCCACCTCGACAAACCTTTGTAGATCCAGTTTCCCAGTCTTCACCCCATGGGTGTACAGCAGAGTCACGCGGTCCTCCAGCGACGGGATGCCATTCGGAATCCTGGTGAAGTCCGATCGGCCCATCTCCTTTTGCCCCTTGAAATCAAACGGGGCGTGATCGGTAGCGAGGGTATGGATGAATCCCTGTTGCAGCCCGTTCCATAAAACCGGCTGGTTTTTTTTGTCGCGCAACGGGGGGGACATCACAAATTTTGCCCCCTCAAAATTCGGGCGTTCGGCAAACGTCTTGTCGGTCACCAGATACTGGATCAGGGTCTCGACCCACGCCTTCACTCCCCTCTCCCGGGCCCGGGTGACTTCCCGGAGCGCCTCCTCGCAACTGAGATGGACCACATAGACATGGGCACCGGTCATCTCCGCAAACGTCATCAGATGATGTACGCCCTCGGCTTCGACCAAGGGGGGGCGGCTTTCATGATGAAACTCAGGACCGGTTTTCCCCGCCGCGAGAAGTTCCTGCTGCAGCACGGAGATCAGTTCAGGATTCTCGCAATGCGCCGTGGTGATCACTCCCAGTTGCCGGCCCAGTTTCAGGGTTTGATATAGCTCCTCATCCGTCACCCCGAAGGCGCCCTTGTAGGCGAGGAACACCTTGAAGCTGGCCACCCCAGCCCGGACGATCTTCTTCAACTGGTCGGCCGCCTTTCCGTCAAACCGTGTCACCCCCATGTGAAAGGTGAAGTCGCAGGCACTCTTCCCTTCCGCCTTGCCGCGCCAAAGCTCATAGGATGTCCAGGGATCGTCCGCCCGCGAAGGGCAGATCATTTCGATGAGCGTGGTGGTGCCTCCGGCCAACGCCGCCTTGCTGGCGGTCTCGTAAGTGTCTTTGGCCAGCGTTCCCATGAACGGCAGATGGATGTGGACGTGGGGATCGATGAATCCGGGAAAGACATACTTCCCCTTGGCATCGATTACGGTGGCCCCGGCGGGCGCTTCCAGATTTTTTCCGATCCGGGTGATCGTTTCGCCCTCGACGAGAACGTCGGCGTGGGCGCGGGAATCGGCGTTGACGATTTCGCCGTGGCGGATCAACAGCGCCACCGGACTACTCCTTGTGCCAAATATCGCCTTCGCCGTAACGGAACCAGCGGGTCGTCGTCACCTTGGCCCGGGTATAGAACAGAATCGCCTCTTTGCCCTGAAGGTGCAGATCCCCGAAGAAGGAGTAGTCCCAACCGCTGAACGGAAAGTATGCCAGCGGAGCAGGC
>JBAXWO010000437.1:0-3004 GCA_037128375.1 bacterium | reverse complement strand
CCAGTCGCAGGGCGGGGTGGGTAAAGGAGGGGATGTCCAGGTGGCGCGGGTCGGCTGGATAGATCCGTTCCTTCAACTGTGCCGGCGTCACGGGTTCGCCGGAGGGGGCCTGCCAGGCGTTATAGAAGCCGGGTTCCGCGCGACCGCCGGGCGCGATCAACAGTCCGCCGCCCGCCTTGACAAAGGCGGTCAGTCGATCCGCCACGGCGGCCGGAAGACGGGGGACATCCGTCAGGATGACGACGCGGTAGCGGGACAAGTCGGTGAGGGCGGAGATGCCGGACGCCTCGACGAGGGTGGGGGTGATCAGGAAAGACGGCTCGGGCCCGGTGGAATCCGGCGGGCGGGCGCCCGTACGCGGTGTCAGGGCGGACCGGACCAGGCTGGAGGTTTTCCGGAAGAAGAAGCGCTCGGTCGAGGCTCCCTCGACCAGGAGCACCGGCAGGCGGTCGACGACATGGACAACCCGCTCGAGGGAGTTGTCGGCGGCGAGATCGTCTTCCACGGCGACCTGGGCCTTGATGACGTGGTAGCCGGGCGTGTCGAATCCGTAACTGAAATGAAGCACCTCGGCGGCCTGGGGGAGCAGGTCCTTGATCAGGGGCGTCCGCTCGACGCGCTGTCCGTCGATGATCAATTCCACGGCGGCGGGTTGGAGGGGCGATTGGCCGCCATTGAGCAGGGTGACATCCATCCTGACCGGCCGATCGGTGCCGACGACGTCGCGGGCGAGGCGGATATCCGATATCAGCGCATTGCGAAATGACTTGGGAGTTGGCAGCCGCCTGCAGATGATTCGCGGCGGGGCGGGGAGCGCCTTGAATCCCGCCGCCACGAATTGCCAGCGGGCCTCGGCCTGGGAGTCCCACCCCGCAGCATGCCCGTCCGTGAAAATGACCACCGTCTTGGTCGCGTTGGGTCCGTCCGCCAGCAAGGCGGCGGCCAGGTTCAGGGCCTCCAGCGTGGCCATGCTCCCGCCGGTGGGCCTGCACGCGGGACTTTTCAAAGCCTGGAGTAGTTCGCGCCGGTCGGACGTGGGGCGCCGGACGAGCGGTTGGGGAACGGGGCCGCCCAGGATCAGGGTGAAGGCGTCGCCGGGCCTTGAGGCCTCGATCAGTGCCCGGGCTTCTTCCACGGCGCGGCTGAAGGGGCTGGGTCCCTCCGTGGCGAGCGTCATGGACAGCGACGCGTCCAGGATGATGGCGGTATCCCCGCCGCCTGCCGTCAGCCAGCGACGCGTCTGGATCCGCTGTTCCAGGAGGGCCCCCAGTACGGCGACGGCCAGTGCGGCGGCGGCGGCGAGGAGCAGTCGCCGCCGGAGGGATTCATTCGACGGCGACACGACTGCGATGCCGGTGCAGATCACGGCGAGCAGGAGGGGCGGCAGGATCAGCACCCAGGGAATGGCGGACAGGCTGGGGAGGAACGGGCGGGCCATGGCGAGCGCGAGCAGCGTCAGACCCAGGCAGCGGAGACACAGCAGGAGGCCATCCTCGATTTTCAGGCGGCGGCTGCGCGAGGCGATGGAGGCGAGGAGGAACTGCATGGCGCCCCATTCGATCGGGCGCGGCTTGCTGCGGTTGAGCAGGTGAATGACGATGGGAATCACGAGGGCCGCGAGCCCGAACAACATGGAGGCGTTCAAGAACGTCATGGCGCCCCCCATTCAGGATTCAGAATCCTATCTTTTGCTGCCTTCATTGCTTCACCAGGCTCCGCCGGTGTGCCAGGTAGCCGGCCAGCGCCATGTCGAAGTCCTGGCGGGTCGAGAAGGGTACATAATCGATCTTCATTTCCCCGCAGCCTTTCTCGATGGCGGCGAGAAAGGTGCGCAGCTCGCCCAGATAGGTCGCGCGCAGGGCTTCCGGGTCGAGTTCCAGTGTGTGGCCGGCTTGTTCGAGATCCTTGAACTCGCTCCAGCGCTTGAAGGGAAAAGTCAGTTCCTCCTCGGCCATGACATGCATGACGATGACGTCATGCTTGCGAAACCGGAAATGGTGCAGCGCCTTGAGCAGATCTTCGGCCCGGTCGAAAAGATCGGAGATGACAATCAGCAGGCCCCGGCGGTGGACCCGCTCGGCGATGTTGTGGAGTACCGGGGCCAGGGCGGTTTCCTCGCCCGGCTCCGTCTGGAACAGTTCCTCCAGGAGGACGCTCATGTGGTTCGCGCGGCAGCGGGACGGGAGGTAACGGCGGACGGTGGCATCAAAGGTCACCAGGCCCACCGCATCCTGCTGGCTGAGGAGGAGTCGGACGAGGGTGGCCGCCAGGAACCGGGCGTACTCGAATTTGCTGAGCGGCTGGTTCCGGTGCCGGGCGGCCGCCTCCCCCCGGTACGCCATGGATCCGGACGCGTCCAGCAGGATGGTTGCCCGCAGGTTCGTCTCCTCGACGTATTGCTTGATATAGAAGCGGTCGGACTTGGCGTAGGCCCGCCAGTCGAGGTCGCGGAGGTCATCGCCCGGCGCGTACTCCCGGTGCTCGGCGAATTCGGCGGAGAAACCGCGGTAGGGACTGCGGTGGCGGCCGGAGATGAAGCCCTCGACCGGGTGACGGGCCAGCAGCTCAACCCGGTTGATCTTCGCCATCGCCTCGGGATCCAGCAGTTGAAGATAGGCCGGTGCGGGGGACGGTCGGGGAAGGGAGGGGGCCGTACCCACGCTGCGATGGAGGTTTGTTCCGGTATCCACGTTCTAATTCCGGCAAGGGTCAGGTGATGCGGTCCGGGACCGACGGGCGGATTTCCTTCAGGAGCCGCTGAACAATCTGGTCGGTTGAGATGCCGGCGGCGTCGGCGTTGAAGGTGGGGACGATCCGGTGCCGCAGAACGGAAACGGCCATTTCGCGGACATCCTCGGTGGTGGCATGGAAGCGGCCGTGGAGGATGGCGCGCGCCTGGGCGGCCAGCATCATGTTGATGGTGGCCCGCGGGCCGGCGCCCCACTGAACCAGTTCCCGGATGAAGTCCGGGGAGGAAGGCCCCGGCCGGCTGGCCCGCGCCAGG
>JBAXWO010000436.1:0-3005 GCA_037128375.1 bacterium | reverse complement strand
GTTCAGCTTCACGGATGAAGAAGTTGAGAACCTCAAGAAGTACCTGGAACGCGGCGGAACGTTGTGGCTGGACGACTGTACCGGCTGCGGGCCCTTCATGGAGTCCGTGCCTCAGAACGTTCAGCGCCTGGCGCCGGGCTCGGAAATGAAGCTCATGCTGCGGGAGACCCCGGAGTTCTTCGATTTGTACAACATGGTGTACCCCTTCGGCGGCGTGCCCCAGGTGGGCAAGGAGCAGTTCTGCAGGCCGCTGCAGGCGGCCTACGTGAGGGGGCGTCCGGCGATCATTTTCTGTCCCAATGACTACGGTTGCTTCTGGGAGATCTCCACGCCGCCGACGGCACTGAATCCCATGGGGGAGGGTGCCCACAACTATCTCGATGAGGGGGGATTCAAGGTGCGCGATATCGTTTATCAGTTTTCCATCAACTGGTTGCTTTACACGCTGACGCATTAGGGAGTGTGGCAAGGGTCGAGGGGCGGAATGGCGTAACGACGTATCACGACGGGAAAGATCTGCTTTGGCAGTGCGAAGGACGATGACCGTGACGACAATAAAACAAAAAGCGATGGTGAAATGGGCGGGTTGGCTGTCCACGCTCCTGCTGGCAGGAGGGGCGGCGGTGGCGCAGGAGGCAGCGCGGTCCAACGTCATCGTGCGGATGGTGGCGGCGGATAGGCCTGACCGTTTGATCAGCGATCTGGAGACTCTGGCGTCGGTTGAGGATCCCAACGTCAATACGATTGTGAGGCAGTCCAGAGCGGCGCAGTCGGTCGGGGAGGATGCGACGTTGTGGGTGGCGGGCGCGCGCGTTGACGGGACGAACACCTTTGAGCGCTACTACAAGGGCGTCTACACCCGGCGGACGGCGGAATTGGAGTTGGATCCCGGCCGGCTCGGAGTGGGCGAACACGTCATCGATCCCGGGCGTCATATGTTCCGGATCGACCAGGACGGGAAGCTCTCCTCGACGGATCCGGACATCAGCATTGAAGGCCGCACGGTCACCCTGAAGACGTACCTGATCGAGATCCTGAACGTGGACGGCGATAAGTCCGGGCCGCCGGAGTCCCGTTTGCTGGGCAGGAAATTGAATGTGCACGAGATGCGCCCCGGTTTCTCCCTGTCCAGTAACCTTTTCGACGAGGCGCATGCGACAAACTCGCTCAGTCATTTCCGTGATTTCTGTCCGCTGCGCGTCTATCTGCCCGCCAACACGAATGAGCAGGCCTACCTGCTCAGGCCGGGCATGCAGGTTTTCAAGGTCAGGCCGGGCGGCACGGTGGAACTCCAGGGCAAGGCGGCCCAGGGGATCAAGGCGGACGGGTCGCGGATTCTGGTCTCGTACATGACCTTTTCGGCCTGGGTCAATACCAAGACGGCGTTGGGGGCGAGTTTCGGTGGGGTCGCGATTCCCAGGACGGGTCTGACCCCGGCCCGCATCCGCGTGGGGCCCGCCCGTGGCGATCCGGTTTTCAATGCGGCCGTGGAGGGGCTGTCGGCATCGTTTGGGCTGACGTTGTCCGGGGATCTGGATAAGTACCCGAACAAGTTCATGGTGGCGGAAAACGTGCGGGATCCCATGGCCGTCCGGATGATGACCCTGGAATCCGGCATCTCCACCTTCGAGCGCGGAAGCCCCGCAGTCGTACGCCTGCAATACAGGGAGAATTACACAGCCTTCACGCTGGACGCCATCCAGAACGCCGGACCGTTGATCGAGGCCCTGCGGGCGGCGGCCTCGACGAACAGTCCGGCGCCGACGGATAACCCGGCGGCGGCTCAGGCCCGGCGTATCTGCAAGTATCTCCTAACCCCCTCGAAGTTCGGCGAAGGCGAGGCCCTGGCCAAGTGGCTGGCGTCGTCGGACCCGGGTGACAAGACCCGCATGGTCCAGAGTGCGATGCCGGTCTTCGCCCGTCTCAACGCGTTACTCGCCGACCCCTCGTTCTTTGATGCCGCGGCGCTGGCCGATCTCAAGGCGGACGAGGCCCTGCGCACGGAGGCGGGGCGCAAGGCGACGCTGGACGCCGTTGCGCTTCAGCGCGTCAACCGGCGCATTCTGGACCTCGTCTTCCCGGGTGTCTTCCGTCCACTTCCCGCGGCGGAACCGCCCCGGCCCAAGGTCCGGATGGCGTATTCGCCGTTCGACCCGATCCACTTTACGAGCCGGTCCTGGAGTTTCTTTGATGCGCAGTCGTGGGAAGGTGACACGCTGACGTTAAAGGTTCCCGACGCTCCATACGGTTTCTACATTTTCCGAGTGATGCTGTTTGGGCCGGAGGACAAGGATACGATTTCTCCGCTGACGGCCGAGTTTACCGCTTGCGTGATCGAGCCGAAACAGGACGGGACCGCCTGCTTCATCAGCAACAAGGGGCGCGATGCCTTTGTTCCCGGCGAGACCATCCGCCTGCAGGCGGTGCTGCGCTCGCGCGGCGCACGGCCGGACGGAAACCGGACGGTCGTGCTGAAGCATCCGGACGGCCGCGAGGATCGCCTGGCGATGGAGGACCCGGGCGGCAAATGGCACAGCCGCGCGCTGAACATCCCCGACACCATCACCCGCCGCCTGCTCCCGGGCCGGTACGAGCTGACGATGACGGACCTGCCGCCGGGCGTGGCCTGCTACCCCTTCCGGTTCGACATGGCCCCGCCGCGCGAAAGTCAGTTCCGGATGATCAAGACCTCGAAATACACGGATGAAACCTACGCGCTGCTGGGGTCGCAGGGCGGCGACAACCCCATTGATCTGGAGCGGGCCATGGCGTCGCTGGCGGAGTTGGGATACAACCGCTTCGACTATCACACCTACAGCGGCGACCTCCACAACCGGCGCGCGGATGTGCGCGGCGTGATCGCCGAAAGCGACGAGCGGCTGGTGCCGGCGGATGCCCTCTACCTGCCGTCCGGGCGCGACCAGATACTGAACGCCTGCGTGCGGTACGGCCTGGAGTACGGCGACGTCCTGCACGGCGCGGGCGACAACGAAATTCCCCGCTAC
>JBAXWO010000435.1:0-3009 GCA_037128375.1 bacterium | reverse complement strand
ATGTCCCATAACTTCTCATACTGGCCTTGTTCCTTTGCAGTCGGGGTAGGCCGAGCACCCCCAGAATGGCTGGCCGGCGTTACGGCCCTGCCGGGCTGTGCGCTTGCGCATGGGTTTCTGGCAGAGTGGGCAATCGGGCGATTCCGGCTGTATTGCCGACTGTGGATCGCGTACCGCCAGTCGTGCGCGGGTCATGCGCTCGCGAATGCCGCCCTCCTTGAGAAAGGCCTGCTCCAATTCACGGATCTGCTGATCGAGCAGATAGGCGGTTTGTGTGCAGAGGCAGACCATAACGTTACCCACCACATCGGGAACGTCGCTTTCGACATGCGTCCTATACGTCTCATACGTCGCCTCATTCGTACCCAGCGCCCGCATGGCCAGCATGCGCGGATCGTCCTTGGCCCAGATTGGCAGATCGCGCAAGCGCAGGAAGTCCTTGTAGTCTTCGAGAAGTTCTCCAATGCTGGCGCGAGCCACGTTAGTCAGATGAATCTCCGTTTGCTTTGAGGTTGCCGATGCCAGGCTGCCCTCGACGATGTTCTGTTTGCCGGACCGGGCCGACTGTTCCATCTGGTCGCGCGTGCGCGAGCCCATGCGTACCCAGCGTTTGGCCAGATAGTAGGTGGCCAGGAAGACAATGAGCGACTTCTGGTAGCTGTGCAGCTTTTCGTAGCCACCGTGCGGCGGAATGAATCCCTTGCTCATGTTTCTCTTTATTCCTTCGCCTTCTCAACGGGACGTTCAACCTGCGGCTGGCTGGGCTTGCCGCGGACCTGCTGCAGGAGCCAGTCATAGACCTCCACCGGGCCGAAGGCCTTGCCGAGGATCGTTCCGTGGTCGTCTTCGGCATTCTCCGTGTAGCGGAAGCGTCCGTGCACGCGCTCCAGGCGGGCGGCCATCTGGCGGGCGGTGGCCACCGGGGCCGCATCGTCCTTGGCGCCGTGGAAGATCCAGACGGGAACGTTCTTGATTTGCTCTATGGATTCGTCGCTCAAGGTGGCCATTGCGGCCGCGCATACGATCGCTCCCGCGAAGCGGTCGGGAAACGCGGCCAGCATCCTCCAACTGCCGCCCCCGCCCATGCTGTGGCCGGCGATATAGATGCGGTTGGTATCCACCGGATAGCGGGCAGTCAGGTCGCTGATCATATCATCCAGCTGTGCCACCGACCAGATGGTGTCCTTCGGGCAGGCCGGGACGGCGATGATGAAGGTGTCCGGCTTGCCCCCGCGCGGATAGCCGGCCCACCCCTTGAAGTGCTGCGGCGTCTTGCCGCGCTCCCCCGCGCCGTGCAACAGGACGAAGAGCGGCCACCCATTTGCGGGCACCTTGTCGACCTTCTGCGGCAATTCCAGCCAGTACTTCAGCGTGGTGGCGAGGCCAACCTGACGCCGCATGGCGTAGGACCAGAGATTGGTGTCCATGTTGCCCGGCTTCGCTCCGGCATCGGCCGGTCGCACGAACGTGAAGAAGCGGTGCAGCGGGGGCTGGAAGAGGCGAGGCTGCACCTCCACAATTGCGCCATACAACCCTGGCCCTGCAGCAGTCGTCACTTTGGAGAAAGCTTCGTTGAAGCAGGTTGTCTTCGTTTCGAAGGGCCCCACCAGTCGTTCGACAGCAGCGGCATCTGCAAGTTCAGCCGCCGGCAATTTGTCACCCGTGAATGTCGCCGGCATGCGGGAGCCAAGCGGAAAGGCGGATTCACCGCGTTCCTGCTCCAGATCGGCCGCGCTGACCGGTTCCAGCGCCTGTCCATCGATGGCAACATCAAAGCGACAGGTGTTGAGACGGTCCGGTGGCAGCAGGGCATTCAGGCAGACGCCCGCCCGGCCGGCGTATGTTGCCACTTTGCCCTCCGTGACCTTCTTGCCGTCGAAGTTCACGGTGACGTCTTTCCCAATCATCCGCGGCGGGGCCACCACGCTGAACCAGTAGTTGCTGCCCAGGGTAAAGGCGTGGGCTACGCCGGGTGCGGGGGGACTGGCCTTTTCCGCCAGGCGGATGGCATTGGCCCGTTGCGTGTTCATGAAGGTCCCGGTGGCAGGATGCCATGCCAGCGTCAGCGGTCGTGCGCCCGCGTCGGTGTCGTTCAGGAAGATTTGCACCGCCGCCTCGGCGCCTGTCTGGGCGGAAAGGCCCATGTTCGACCAGGGGATCAGTGCCTCCAGGATATAGCCCCCGGCCACCTTGGTGCGCGCTACGGTGATCGTCGGTGGTTGCGCCTTGAGTGCCGGGGCTTTCCGGTAGTCATACAGCCGGCACCGGGCTTCGGTCTGGCTGGCCGTCATGCCGGGGGCGATGACCGCCTGGATCATGTTCGTGCCGCCCTGTTTATCGATCAGGTACAGCTCCAGGGAGTCGCTTGCGTAGAGCTGGTTCGTGTCTGCGGCTTCGACGAAGTCCTGGTCCTGCACCTGTGCCAGGACCAGGAGCCCGCGCTCGTCCCATCCGAGCTTGATGCGGCTGTCCAGGTCAGCGGCGGTGCGAACCCATCCGTCCGCGGCGGCCATGACTTCGATGTTGAACCCGGCGTCGCGCCAATCATCCGGTTTGCCGTCGATCACGATGCCCTCCAGTCGCGGCACGTCGATGGCGCGGGCTTCTGCTGTGGCCATCAGGACGGCGGTGGAGATCGCAAGGGTTGTTACGAGTAGGCGGGTTGTGTTGTAGCTCATTGTCTTTTCTCCGTTTGTCATGCTTTCGGCACCCCCTTATGTGCCGGGAAGTGCTTCAGGATCACGAGCGGTTCGCAGAGGCTGTGGTTCTCGACCTTCACGCCCTTGCGGCCGGCCGGGGCGCTGACGAAGAACTCGTCGGCGCTGGTTTGGCCGTAGCGCAGCATGGTGGCCGCCTCGGTCTGCTGTCCGCCGAACGTGCCGTGCCCTTGAATCGCGATGCAACCGTAGGCACCGGCGTCCTTGATCACGGCCGTGGCGCCGGGCTGGACCGTGAGTTCCTTGGCCGCCACATACGGGTTGCCGTAGGTGATCCACTTTTCGTCCCACC
>JBAXWO010000434.1:0-3014 GCA_037128375.1 bacterium | reverse complement strand
GCCAGTTGCGGAGACGGCACGTGAAGGCGGCCCGGGCCGGCGAAGAGGACCAGCCATGAAGGCGGAAGCGCCGAAGAGTGCCAGGGCCGTCGCCTCGGAGATTGTCCGGCGATGGATGGAGACCGGCGACTTTCCGGATCGGATGATGGCGCGGGTGCAGGCGGACCGGGGCTTTGTCATGGAACTGGTTTACGGGACGGTTAAATGGAAGCGCAAGCTGGAATGGGTCCTGAAGCACTGCTCGAAGCGTCTGCCCGAGGTTCCGTTGCGTGCTTACGCCATGGTGGGGATTCATCAACTGCTGCACATGGACCAGATCGAGACCTATGCGGCGGTGAACGAGACGGTGGCGGGTGTCAAACAACACTTCGGGCAGTCCCAGGCCGACTTTGTCAACGCGGTGCTGCGTCGGGTGCTGAGGGAGAAGGACATCGTGGCCGGCGAACTGGTCCGGCAGCCGTTGGGGGTTCGCACCTCGCATCCCGAGGAGTTGGTGGCGCGGTGGACGCAGGCTTTCGGGGAGGAGCGGACGGCTGCGCTGTGTGCCTGGAATAACACTCCGGCGGAGGTGGTGCTGCGGGTGAACGCCAGTCGCATGGCAATGGACGATTTCATTGACCGGCTGGCCGCCCTCGATATCCGTGCCGTGCCGCATCCTTTTGACCGGAACCGGTTTTGTACCCTTCCCAGGGGCGTTTCCGTGGAGCGCGTCCCCGGTTTCGAGGACGGCTGGTTCACGGTGCAGGATCCCTCCACGACGGTCGCGACGGACTGGCTTGACCCTCAGCCCAGGGAAAGGATCCTGGATGCGTGTGCCGCCCCGGGCGGGAAGGCCATGGCCCTGGCGGAGAAGATGAATGGGGGCGGGATTCTGACGGTGATGGACCTGCATGAGGACCGGCTGAAGACCCTTCGGGAGAATCTGGCGCGAATGAATTATCCGGGGGTACGGGTGGTTCAGGGCGACATGGAGGGTGACCGATCGGGCTGTCCGGGTGGGGGGGAGCTGAAGGGAGAGGTGTTTGACGGTGTTCTGCTGGATGTCCCCTGCATGAACACGGGTGTATTACGACGACGGCCTGATGCCCGCTGGCGGTTCTCGTTGGATCGGATGAAGCACATCACGGCGCATCAGCGGGCGATTCTTGATGGGGCGGCGGGAATGGTGCGGGTGAAGGGGCGGTTGGTCTACAGCACCTGCAGCCTGGAACCGGACGAGGACGAGTTGCTGGTGGAGGACTGGTTGCGTGGGCATCCCGGATTCAGGTTGGTTCGGCAGCAGAAGCTATTTCCCCCGGAAGCCGGAGTCGATGGCGCTTACGCGGCCCTGATCGTGTGCGAGAAGCGGGAATGCCGGGAGGGATCTTAGCGTTATTTGTCGCTTTTTCCCCGGGGCGATCCGCCTGGGTGCGTGTGATTTGTGATCCACTGACCGATCAGGAGAATGGCACCCCCCAGAAGGGTCAGAGGGAAGGAAACTATGAAGGTGGCTTTGGCGACGTCCGGGGTCATGACCAGGGTGAAAACTGAAACCAGAATGCCCACCCCGAGCATCCCGGCTCCGGCCAATTGCGACCAGGCGCGAAAGTTGTCAGAATGTTGCAGACCCATTGCTAAAATTCCTTGCTGCCAAATATCCCGTCCCTTATAGCACACTGAAGGGACGAGTAGAATTGAAATAGTCAGTAGACACCCCCAACATGATCATCATTGTTGAATCGCCTACCAAGGCCAAAAAGATCCAGTCCCTCCTTCGTGTGAAGGCCCTTTCCACGGTGGGTCACTTCAAGGACTTGCCGGAGTCGGTCATCGGGGTTGACCTCAAGACCTACGAGCCGACGTTTGTCTATCATGAGCGGAAACAGCACCTGCCCGAGGAACTCAGGGCGGCGGCCAAGGGGGAAACCGTCATGCTGGCGGGTGATCCGGATCGGGAAGGCTACGCCATCAGCCGCCACATCTATGATGAGGTCAAATCTGTCGCCAGGGAATGCCTCCGCATGGAGATCTACGAGGTGACGGAGAAGGGGCTCAAGGAATCACTGGCCAAGGCAGTTCCCTTCGAGCAGACCAATGCCGGTCTGTACCACGCGTTTCTCGGGCGACGGATTGGTGACCGTTTGGTGGGCTACATCCTTTCGCCCATCGCCAGTCGGAGCCTTCATAACCGTTTTAGTGTCGGACGGGTGCAATCTCCGGCGGTCCGACTCGTGGTGGATCGCGAACGGGAGATCCGGAATTTCACGCCGTCCCCGTATTGGATCCTGAGCATCCAGCTTAACAAGGAGGGGACGATCTTTTCGGCCAACCACGTCAAAGGTAAATTCGAAGACCTGCCGGCTGCCGCGGCGGTCGTTGAAGCCATCAAGGGTGAAACCCATGCCCTGACCGAAAAGGTTGAGCAAAAAGAGACCAGGCAATCCCCCAAGCCGCCGTTTACAACGGTGGATCTTCAGGCGGCGGCCGCCGTTCGCCTTAAATTCACCCCGGAGCAGACGATGAAACTGGCTCAGTCCCTGTTTGATCATGGGCTGACGACCTATCACCGGACGGATTCTGTCCGTATGGACGAGGCCTTTATAGCGGAAATCCGTGCTTTTACCGAAAAGGCATTCGGAGCGGCATACCTTCCATCCAAACCCAACCAACATAAGTCCAAGAACTCCCAAGCCGAAGCCCACGAGGGGATTCGTCCAACCCACATGCATTCTGTTTCCGAGACTGCCGCCCTCGTTGCCCGGGAACAGCTTTCGCCTGAGCATGCCCAACTGTATGAACTGATCTTCCGTCGGGCTGTGGCGAGCCAGATGGCGCCGGCACGTTACGATGCCACCCTGCTGCGGTTCGACGTGGCCGGGCAGAAGTTCAAGGCCACCGGCCGGGTTCTGAAATTCGATGGGTTCCTGAAGGTTTACGCCGAGGCCGACGAGGAGAAAGAACGCAAGGCCGACGAAGACAAGGCTCAGGTGTTGCCCCCTCTGGTCGTGGGCGAGCGGGTGCCCAAGGAGAAGGAC
>JBAXWO010000433.1:0-3023 GCA_037128375.1 bacterium | reverse complement strand
AGCCGCTCCTTCAGGCCCCATGGGCGCGACAATTCCGGTTTTCTGAATATTTGCCTCCTTCAAACAGCCCTTGCACTACCCAGACGCAATTGTTACAGTCTTACCAGTAAGCCGCAGAAAGGACTCCACTATGAGCACAGTTGCCACAACTCGGATGTCGTCGAAGGGGCAGGTCGTCATCCCTGAAGATGTCCGTCATCGTTTGGGTCTTGTCTCCGGGGCCAGATTCATCGTCATGGGGGAGAACGATGTGGTCATTCTTAAGACAATCTCGTCTCCCACGATGGAGGACTTCGACGGGATCATCCAACGTGCCCGACGGCAGGCCAGTACGCTTGGTATGAAGCCCTCCGACATTGCGAAGGCTGTCGAAAAGGTCCGGGGCCGCTAGTGCGGGTCATCCTCGATACCAACGTTTTCGTGGCGGGCGTGTTTTTCGCCGGTCCGCCGTACGCCATCCTTGACGCATGGCGGCATGGCCGGATTTCCCTCGTGGTGTCGCCGGAGATCATGGAAGAGTACCGCCGCGTTGCCCACGAACTGGCCACGGAATTCCCTGGTGTCGACCCCGGTCCACCACTTGAACTCATTGCCATCCATGCTCAGGTCGTGGATGCGCCGCCACTTCCTGCTCCCGTCTGCACCGATAGCACGGACGACATGTTCCTCGCCTGTGCGGTCGCTAGCGGAACCAAAATCATCACCAGCGGTGACAAGGCCCTTCTTCGGACTTCCGGGTACAAAGACGTGGAAGTCCTTACACCGCGCGCCTTCCTCGACAAGTACCTGAACTAGAACCCCCTGCACCGCACAACCATCGCGGAGGCGGATCGCTCCACTCCAACCCCGCCTTCCGGTGCACCGCACCGTCACGCCGTAGCGTCCCGCGAAGGCGGATCGCTCGTCCGCTCCAGCCTATACCCAGTCTTCTCGCTCAACTCCTCAGGATCCATCCGCACTCCTGCCTTCGCCAACGCCACCGCATCCTCAATCACCCGGCTCACCTCATTGCCTGCCGGCGGGGCGAACTCGAAATAGGCGAGGATCGGCTCCCCAGGGAAGAACTCCGCCAGCAACGGCGCATCCAGGTGCTTCTGCAATACCTCGCTCACGGCAAGCGCATCGCCGCGCGCGATCTGCATGAACGTTTCGGAGTGCGCATTCCCGGCGAGGGTCCCGGATCCCGCCTCCGCCAGCATGGTCAATAACCCACCAGTCGCCACCAACGTGATCTGCCGATCCAGATACTCGATCCGATCCTTGAACGGCGGCGCATTCCCGCCGCCGTTGACGTACTTGATGTCGCTCCCATACGGCAGATACCCACGCCCATCGGCGATCAACTGCTCGGCGATCCTCTGATACTCATCTTCCTTGGCCTCCGGTGTGTTCGGCGGGCCAACCAAGAATACCGAGGGAATCCCATAGACCTCCAGGAACGAATCCCAGTCCCTCAGCGTCAATGTCCGCCCCAGGTATACCCCGCATCGGTGAACGTCTCATCCGGCTTGTCCTGGCCGCCCTGTTCGTGCGCGGCAATGACCGGGGAGAGGCTGGCGTGGTCGCTGGTAATGGCGGGTTGGGTGAGCATGGCGGTGATGACCGCCGCGGTCGGTTCTCCCGGTTGCCTCGTGTTTTCGGGGGCGGTTTCGCAGACCTGGAGTTTGCTGCCGACCCAACCGGCTTTCCCCAAGGTGCCCTTTGTACTCCATTGGGCGACGGGATCGTGAGGATTGTGAACGGCACCAGCCGGCGTTGCATGACGTTGCTGGGGTGCCTCTTCCACCGGAGTCTCGAACTGTTCATCGAACACACGTTGCAGCAGGGCAACCGGTTCGGATCGGACGACCGCGTCGCCCAGCGTCTGCGCCTTGGATAAAATGTCCCGCGCATCCCGTCCGGCCTGATCCATCGTGGAACGTAGCCGTTCGACGGTGGCGTTTCGAAGATCTTGCGGGTTGCGGTCAACGTACCGCGAAAACCACGGCTCCCAGGTTGTAGAACCGCCGAAGGCGACTAGGAACTTCAATGCCAGACGCAGGGTTTCGCGGATACATTCCAGCCGCGACATATAGGCAACCAGCGCCAGCACATGCGTTGAATCGATGCGCACAGCTCCGTGCCTTCCCAGATAACCGGCGTGGCGCATGGCTTCCAGCCCCGATTCCAACGCCACCTTGGCTAGGCTATTCTTGACCAGACGGCGACGAAAATAGACCAACGTGCTCGGATCGATCCCCGCCCAATCTTCGGCGAGACCGAGAGCCAGACGCCAACGCGCATCATACTGACAGGCCATGACGGCCTGCCGGTCGGGAAGCCGCTCCATCATCTGAAGGATCGTCACCCCGGTCAGGAATACCGGGTCGATCTCGGGACGCCCCATTACTCGGGCATACATCGCTTCCAGTTCCGGTCGTCGGACTTCGATCGCCGGACGGACGAGATCCTGAAAGAGTGCAAAAGGTTTGACTGCGGCGGACTCCAAGTCGTCACGGGAAAAACAGCATGAAATAAACATAGTTGACATGATATAGCCTATAGGCTATATTATCAACCAAAAGGAAGCGTTATGACAAAAAAACAGATTGAGAGAAAGAATGAGGCGTCCTACCCGTTAAAGGTGCAGGCTATCCGCACGAAGGGACAGAACGTCCGGTTCTTCGTGTACATCCCGATGCCGCTGGCTGCAGCGCTCGGCGTACAAGGCGGCGAGGCGGTGTCGTGGGAGTTGCTCGCAAGGAACGAGCTGCATCTGGTTCGCAGCTCACCGTCCCCGGTGAAAGCGAAAAGTCGCGCCTGACGGCACGCCGAGTGCTGCGGGCGTCGCGTCGCGCTCAGGGCACCCGCCGGACTATTTCAGCGGAATCATTTGTTACGATGTGACCCTAATGGCATGGCATGCTATGACCCTAATGGCATGCTAATGGCATGCGACTTCGTCAGTCGCACGGCGCTGGCCAATCTGCTGCGTATTCCGGCGGCGGCCGGACACCCATTCCGATTTGAGCCGGACACCTGTT
>JBAXWO010000432.1:0-3027 GCA_037128375.1 bacterium | reverse complement strand
GTGCGGCTTGCGCGGTTTGGTTTCGGCTATCAAGCCTGCGCCGCCTGCCTGCCGACATTCCCGTTCTCATGTACCACCGGATCGCCGATGACCCGACCGACTTCTGGTCCGTCGCGCCCCAAGATTTTGAATCCCAATTGGCTTTTCTCAAAACCAACGGGTTCCACACGATTCTGCCGGCGGAACTTGTTGCCGCGCGCGCCACGGGCGCCTGCCTGCCGCCGAACCCCGTCATCCTCTCGTTCGATGACGGCGATCTCACCATGCTGACCGCCGCCGAACCGCTATTGAGCCAATACGGTTTCCGGGCGATGACGTTCCTGATCACCGATGCCGTGGCGGCGACGCCCGACAGCCGCCGGTCTTTCGAGGGGCACCCTTGTCTAACGTGGACCGAGGTAAAGGCGATGCGGTCGCGGGGCACGTTCGCCTTCGGCGGTCATAGCCGACACCACCTCCGGTTGGATCAGGTCGGCGACCTCGAACCGGAGGTCGCCGGTTGCCATGAGGACATCAAAGTCAATGCCGGTTTTTCGCCGGATTCCTTCTGCTACCCGTTCGGTGTAAGCAACCGGAAGGTTGCGCGGGCCGTTCGCCGTGCAGGCTTTTCAACGGCGTTCACGACTGACGAGAAAACGGCGCAGCCGGGACGATGGGCTTTCGATGCCTTCAGAATCCCCCGGCTTTGGGTACGGGGCGGACGACATGCCTTGACGGTGCGCCAGGTATCCGCCGCCCCGAACGGCGAACGCGTGTTTGAGATTGCCCATGCCGGGATGGCTATTCCGGTTTCCGGACGGCTGTGTGTCGATGGGCCGCCGGCAGTCGGCGTGAAGCAGGCGGACGTGTGGCGGCTACCCGAGGAGTTGCCCGCCGGTAAACGTATCTGGACCTTCGGCTCGTCTTCTGCTGAATCCTCCTCTGCGGGATCCCGTGTCGAGATCTGGGACCGTAATCGGTTTTTTCGCCTTTATCCCTCCACCGACGGGGCGGAATCGGTGCCGATTCTCCCTGCCACGTCGGTCCGCGCTCGGGCGCGCCCCTTCGCGGCGCTGGCTTTGTTTGCAGGACTGCTGGCACTCTACGGGATTGTACGCCCGGCGAAGGTGGCCGGGTTGAGCGCACGACTCGACACCTTTCTGTCCCGTTCAGCCTGGCCGGTTCCCGCCGCCATCGTTACCGCCTCGTTGGCCCTTCTGGCCGTCGAACTTTGGAGGCATTATGCCTTTGCCACCAGCGCGTTCGATCTGCGCGTCCACGAGGAGTTGGTCCGGAATGCGTGGACTTCGGGTGCTTTCATGCACTCTGACTTGCTCGGTCGCTCTTTTCTCGCCCATCATGTTTCGCTGGTGTTTCCGCTGATAGCGCCCGTCTACTGGCTCTGGCCGAGCATCGTCTGGCTCCTACTGGTGCAGGGGATGCTGGTGACGGTAGCGGCGTGGTTCTTGTGGCGACTGGCGCGCGGGATGGGTCTTCGCCCGATGGTTGCCGGTGCCTTGCCGCTGGTGTTCCTGGGCAGCCCGGCGCTCGTACATGGTTATATGCAGGGCTTTCATCAGGAGATGCTGGCGGTCTGTTTCCTGCTGGGCTTCTTGTGGGCCGAGAGGTCGGGCCGATTGCGGACAGCGTTGTTCTTCGCCCTGGCCGCGCTCACTTGCCGCGAGGACGTGGCGGTCTCGCTGCTCGTCTACGGGCTTTTCGTTGCCTTTGCGCGGCCAGCGCCGGACGAGGTCGAGGGCGTGTGCGGTGAGGGGGGTGGGGGAGCCTCTCTCCGGCGTGTCATTCTTGGGGTCGTACTCATCGTGGTGAGCGCCGCCTGGATCGGGGTGACCTACGGTTGGATCATGCCCCACGATGCGGCCAATGGGCGTATCGAAGCCATGGACCGCTGGAACTCGACGGGCGGCTATGGGGCTATCGCGTGCGATTTGGCCGGTCACCCCTGGCGACTGGTGCGCAACCTTCTCAATCCAGGCGTGCTGGCCCTCTTTGGGTCGTTGCTTTTCCTGCCGCTGGGCAGTGGCCGTGCATGGCTTCCCCTGGTCATACCGATCATCGTGCTGACCAGCAGTTCGTTCCCCTTGCAGGCGCGGTTGGGTGGCGCTTACGCCTTGCTCCTCCTGCCCTATCTGTTCCTTGGCGTTGTCCTTACCTTGGCCCGCCCCTCCTGCAGGCGGGTGCTGTCCCGTGGCTGTTGGGCCTGGGTGCTCTGCGCTGTCCTGCTCGCGTTGTCGATGCATGACCCCGGTTACCCGCCACCCACAAGGGGGCTTTCCGAAGGTCATCGCGGAGTGGCCGAGACCTCCCGATTACCCGGCGTGCGGCGCGTGCTGGCCCAAGGCTGTATCCTGCCCCACCTGGCGTGGTCCGCCAAGGGTGACATGGTGGGATCTCCCCTGGCCGGCGAGCCAGACACCTACGACGTCATTCTGGTCGGTCCCGATCTCGATCCCTGGCCTCTGACACGGGATGATATCGTGGGGCTGGAGACGCGGCTGGCCGCGGATGGACGTTGGCGGCGCGACACCTTCGGTCCCATCATCCGTTACTGGTCGAGGGAGTCAGAGTGAGTTTCCGTTCTAGCAGTGGAGGAAAAGATGGCGTTTTCAGTACGTGAGATCAATCTGGGTTGCTCCGCCATCGATGACGGGGAGGGCAGGACGGTGGCGTTGGTTACGCCGCAGGGTTGGGTAGACTGGCTGTTGCGACAACCGGATCAGCCCGGTGGGAGGTTGGACTCCATCGACAAGGAGACCCATCTGGGGAATGTGCGGGGGATGAAGTTCAACCTGCACGTCCAGCAACCGACGACAAAACTCATCGGCGTCCCCGTTATTCAGGTCGCCGGGCAGGGGCACAAGGTGATAGTCAGCGCCCAGTCAGCCTCTCTGGACGGTGGCCTGCGTGCCGATTACCACGCCGAACTCGGACTTTCAGACGTCACCGGCCGTTATGAGTGGTCGTTGGTGTCGCGTATGGAAAACACCACCAGAGCCCCCCTGAATTTGCCGTGGATGGAGTACAACA
>JBAXWO010000431.1:0-3033 GCA_037128375.1 bacterium | reverse complement strand
TCCGGCTTACTTCAGGGGTCTGGTAAGCCCGCCTATGGGATCGACCTCTGATCGGTGCCGGTCGAGCCATCCCGCAATATCCTCGCCGCCTTTGAGTTCGCCACTGAGCATAGAAAAGATAAGGTCGCGGGATAGCACCGTGTTCATTTTATTTGAAAGTCGCCCATCTGTGTGACTGCACGCTCCGTCCCGTGGCTTATGTCGACCCCCGCCAGAATCCATCGGAAGGACGCTTACGGGGTCGGCTTGAGTGCGCGCTCGATCGCCGCGACCAAATCCTTGTCCTCAGGCTTGGTTCGACTGCCAAACCGCCCCAGAATCGCCCCGTCCCGCCCGATCAGGAACTTGTTGAAGTTCCAGGAAATCGCACCACTGAAGCCCGGATTGGTCTCCTTCGCGGTCAGGAACGCGTAGAGCGGATGAATGTCCCCGCCCTTGACCGAGATCTTGGCAAATACCGGGAAGGTCACGCCGTAATTCAGAGTGCAGAAGCTCTTGATCTCTGCGTCCGTACCCGGTTCCTGGCCCAGAAAGTTGTTCGCGGGAAACCCCATCACCACCAGTCCCTGGTCCTTGTAGGTCTTGTACAGTTTCTCCAATCCCGCATACTGACCGGTAAATCCGCACTTGCTGGCCACATTGACGACCAGCAGCACCTTACCCTTGAAGTCCGCCAGGCTCACGTCCTTCCCGTCAATATCCCGCATCATGAAGTCGTAGACATTCGTCACCGCCACCTCCCCGTGTGCGTAAAATCCCGTTGCCAACCATGCCACCACCATCCCGACAGCCCATAACCTTTTCATGCTGTTCCCTCCTGATTTCCAAATTTCCGGTCAGGCGTCCGTAATTTCCGCCACCTGGAAGCCCGCCGCCTCAATCATGGCCAGATCGGCGGAATGCCCCTGCCCGCCGGTGGTCAGATAGCCTGCCGTAAAAATCGAATTGGCCGGGTACAGGGCCAGGGCCTGCAGGGGCCCCAGGCAGGCCTCACGCCCACCCGCCACACGCAGCTCCCGGTCGGGATTGGCAAACCGGAACAGGGCCAGGGTCCGCAACGCATCCAGCGCGCCGATCCGGGGCCGCCCTTCCATCGCGGTGCCCGGTCGCGGATCGAGAAAGTTCAGGGGAATGGAGTCCGCACCCGCCTCGCGCAACGCCAGGGCCAGATCAACCCGGTCCTCCAGTGTTTCGCCCATTCCAATAAGCCCGCCGCAACACAGTTCCAGCCCCGCCGCCTTGGCGATACGCGTCGTGGCCAACCGATCCTCGTAACGATGTGTCGTGCAGATGGCGCCATAGTAGCGGCTGGACGTTTCAAGATTATGATTATAACGGTCCACGCCCGCCACCTTCAGCCGCTGCGCCTGTTCCGGGGTCAGCAACCCCAGCGAGGTACAGATCTGGATCGGCGCCTCGCGCTTGATCTGCCGCGCTGCTTCACAGATGACGTCCAGTTCCTTCTCCGCCGGCTGGCGGCCGCTGGTGACGATGCAGTACCGGACCGCATTGAGGGTCCGGGCCTCCCTCGCCCCCTGCACGATCGCCGCCACCGTCTGCAACGGATGCTTTTCGATCGCCGTGTCGGCCTGGCCGGACTGGCTGCAGTACGAACAGTCCTCGCTGCAGAACCCGCTCTTGGCATTGCGGATCACATGCAGCCTGACCCCGCGCCCGAAGTAGGTTCTGCGAAGATCGAAGGCCGCCTGCAGAACCGCCAGGATCTCGTCGTCCGACGACCGCAGTACCGCCAACGCCTCGGAACGCTCCAGGCGCCCGCCGCTCAATAGTCTCCGGCCCAGGTCAGTCCAATTCATCACAGTTGCCGCCCTCAGCGGGTTGTCGCCTGGAGCGCCTGTCCGAGATCCGCCAGGATATCGTCAATGTGCTCGATGCCTATCGAGAGGCGCACCAGTTCGGGAGTGATCCCGCCTGTCCGCTGCTGGCTCTCGGTCAACTGCGAGTGCGTCGTCGTGGCCGGATGAATGGCCAGGCTCTTCGCGTCGCCCACATTGGCAACATGCGAGAAGAGCTTGAGCTGGTCGATGAACGTCGCCCCCGCCTTGGCACCGCCCTTGACCCCGAAAACCACCATGCCGCCGAAACCGTTCGACATCAGACGGCGTGCCTGCGGGTGGGAGGGATCGTCCACAAGCCCCGGGTACCGCACCCACTCGACCGCCTTGTGGCGCTTGAGATAGTCCGCCACCGCCAGGGCATTCTGCGAATGCCGTTCCATCCTCAGGGCCAGGGTTTCGATCCCCTGCAGGAACAACCAGGCATTGTCGGGCGAAATACAGCCGCCGAGATTACGCAGGGGCACCAGCCGCATGCGGAGAATGAACGCCAGCGGCGAAAGCGGCCCGAGATCGTGGGCCCAGCGGATGTCGTGATAACTGGCGTCCGGCTCGGACAGCAGCGGGAACTTGCCGCTCTTCCAGTCAAACTTGCCGGAATCCACCACGATGCCGCCAATGGCGGTTCCATGCCCGCCGAGCCACTTGGTCGGCGAATGCACCACGATATCCGCCCCCTGCTCCAACGGCCGTTGCAGGTAGGGCGTACTGAACGTGCTGTCGACGATCAGCGGCAACCCGTGCGCATGCGCCACCTTGGCGATGGCCGGGATATCAGCCACGTCCAGCCCGGGATTCCCGATCGTTTCCACGAAGACCAGTTTGGTCTTGGGCGTGATGGCCCGGGCCACGTTGGCGGGGTCGCGCGGATCAAAGAAACGGCAGGTGATCCCCAACTGCGGCAGAATGTCATGAAACTGCGTGTAGGAGCCGCCATAGAGGTTATTCGCCGATACAAACTCATCGCCCGCCTGGCAGAGATTGATGATGGAGTAGAAGATGGCGCTGGTTCCGGAAGCGAGCGCCAACGCCGCCGCCCCGCCCTCCAACGCCGCCACCCGCTTTTCGAGGATATCGTGCGTCGGATTCATCAGCCGCGTATAGATATTGCCGAGTTCCTTGAGCCCGAACAGATTTGCCGCATGCTGCGTGTCGCGAAACTGGTACGCCGTTGTCC
>JBAXWO010000430.1:0-3034 GCA_037128375.1 bacterium | reverse complement strand
TGGCAGGTCATCAATCCCATGAAGGCCGCTGGTCTGGTCAAGTCTACGCGAGGGGCAAAAGGCGGGTACATGTTGGAGAGGCCTCCTGCGAGCGTTACGCTGCTGGAGATTGTTTCGATCATGGAAGGGCCTGTGAGCGTGGTGGATTGCGTGGGCGCTCCGGACCAGTGTGAGCGGAGTGGGGCGTGTGTGACACGTGGGGTTTGGGGAAGGATCGAGAGCGCTATCAAGGACTCCATGGCAAAGATCACCCTTCAGGAGATTGTAGACGAGCAGAAGGACGCTGAATCCGGCGCAGGAATGAGCTATGTCATCTAAAATAATAAAGCAAAATTTCGCTTGATAGTTCACCTTTTGCATGGCATTGTGATTATTATCGATAGAGTTACTAGTGAATATTGAAAAGAAGGAGTACGAACCATGAGTCACATCTATGCAGACAATTCGAAATCGATAGGTAACACCCCTTTGATTCGTTTCAACCGGGTCACGGAAGGCGGCAAAGCGATCGTGTTGGGCAAGGTGGAGGGACGCAATCCGGCCTATTCGGTCAAGTGCCGTATCGGGGCGGCGATGATCTGGGACGCCGAAAAGCGCGGCCTGTTGAAACCGGGCGTGGAGATTGTCGAGCCGACCAGCGGGAACACGGGCATTGCCTTGGCGTATGTGGCGGCGGCGCGCGGCTACAAATTGACGCTGACCATGCCGGAGACGATGAGCATCGAACGTCGTCGTGTTCTTGCGGCCTTCGGCGCGAATCTTGTTCTCACTCCCGGCAGCGAAGGAATGAAGGGAGCGATCAAGCGGGCGGAGGAGTTGGCGGCATCCGACCCGGTTCGCTACTTCCTGCCCCAGCAGTTTAAGAATCTGGCGAATCCGGCGATTCACGAAGCGACGACCGGCCCGGAGATCTGGAACGACACGGATGGCGGAATCGACGTGCTGGTGTCCGGGGTGGGCACCGGCGGCACAATTACCGGAGTCTCGCGCTACATCAAGAACACCCGGGGCAAGAAGATCCTCTCCGTGGCGGTCGAGCCGAAGGAAAGCCCGGTGATCACGCAGAAACGCGCGGGCCAGGAAATCAAGCCTGGTCATCACAAGATTCAAGGGATCGGCGCCGGGTTCATCCCCGATACGCTCGATCTTTCCATCGTGGATCGCGTGGAGCAGGTGGACAGCGCCGAAGCCGTGGCGTTCGCGCGTCGATTGGCCCGTGAGGAAGGAATCCTTGTCGGCATCTCCTGCGGTGCGGCGGCGGCAGTGGCGGTACGCCTGGCGAAGCAGGACGAGTTTGCCGGCAAGACCATCGTCGTCATCCTGCCCGATGCTGGCGAACGTTATCTCTCGACGGTGTTGTTCGAAGGGATTGGCGTCTGACCATCGTGTATCCTGGCGATTATCAGGCCGCCTGCGCGGCAGAACTTGACGCCGCGCTCGACCGTGTGCCGTTCTACGGCGCATGGCGGTCTTTCGATCCTGGAAGGGGCGCGCCGGTCGATCGCCGCTATGCGGCCCTGCCGGTTGTCACCAAGCGCGACCTGCGTGCCCATATGCCAAAGGGTTTCGTTCCGGGCGATCGCGATTTCCGGGGCGCGGTGGAATCGGGAGAGATCGAACTCGTCAGCACCAGTGGCACCACGACGGACCGTTCGTCGATCGTCTGGTATCAGCCATGGTGGGACGCGTCCGAACACGCCGCCGCGCGCTTGCATACCGGTCTGGACCGAGTGATCAACGGTTCGCAGCGCGAAGCCGTGCTCACCACCCCGCTCTGCGCCGGCAATGTCTGCCACATTGGTGACCTGACCATGGAGGAGAGAACCATGGGGCGGCTTCTCTTCCTGAATCAGAAGGCCGATCCGAACTACTGGACCACACTGGACATGGACCGGATGATCGGGGAACTGAACCGTTTCAAGCCCGAACTGCTCGAAGCCGATCCGGCCTATCTTGCGATTCTGGCCCGGTATGCCGCGGACCACGGGGTGGCGATCTACCGTCCGCTTTTCATTTCGCTGACGTACGAGTTCCCCTCCCGGCTCCATTATCGCCAGATCCGGAGAGCCTTTGGTGACGCGACGGTGCTCAGTTCCTATGGATCCACCGAAACCGGGCACGTCTTTACGCAGTGCGAGCACGGGAACTTTCACCAGAACACCGCCTATTGCCGCACGGATTTCCGGCCGTTCCTCGACAGGTGTGGCGATCCGCACACGGGGCGGATTCTCGTTACCTTGCTCCGCAACCCCTGGGTGTCGCTGTTGCGCTTCGATGTCGGCGATCTCGTCCGGCTGGCGGACGCACCGTGTTCCTGCGGCCGCACGGACGGACTGACGGTTGACTCCATCGAGGGTCGCACGAGCGATCTCACCTTTGCCGTGGACGGGCGCGCCGTCACGGTCGGTCGACTGGATGAGGCGCTGGACGGCATCGACGGCTTGTTGGCTTATCAACTCGAACAGCATGACCGCGAACTGTACGTGTTTCGCTTCGTTTCCAAACCCGATACGCATGCCACGGTGGCGGCCCAGGCTCAGCGACGCCTTGTCGGTCTCTATGGGGCCGAGGCGGACATCGTGACCCGTCCCGAAGCGACCCTGTCCGCCGAGCAGTCCGGCAAGTTCCGGCTGGCCCGCACCTTGTTTTCGTGGGATATTGCCGCGCTGTTCGATCAATAGGAGTCCCGGCCCGATGCCTTCATCTTCATCCTACCTGACAGGGGTTCGTGACGATTTCCCCCTCCTGAAACGGCTGATCGATGGACGGCCGTTGACGCATCTCGACAGCGCGTCCACAGCGCCCAAACCGCGGTGCGTGATCGACGCCGTCACCCGCTTCTACACGGAACACACGGCGAACGTACACCGGGGGGTGCATGTGCTCTCGGAAGAGGCGACCGACGCTTTCGAGCAGGCTCGCCAGGAAGTGGCTTCGTTGATTGGGGCCTCGCCTTCGGAGATCGTGTTCACGCGCAATTCCACCGAGGGCATCAACCTTGTGGCCCATGGGATGGGGTTGAAGGCCGACGACG